>JBKDRQ010000144.1:0-5846 GCA_046341135.1 Bacteroidota bacterium | reverse complement strand
CAGCTAAGAGGAATGGCGGTGTTATTTACATCCTGTGAGGTAAGTCCGAAGTGCACCCACTCTTTAAGATGGGATAATCCGATTTTTTCGAGCTCCGCTTTGATGAAATATTCAACCGCTTTAACGTCGTGATTCGTTATTTTTTCAAGATCCTTCACAGCTTTCCCTTGTTCAGGAGTGAAGTTTTGATAAATGGAGGCCAGCGCTTTTTTGTCTTTTTCAGATAATTTGAAAAACTTCTTTTCACCGAGGAAGATGAAATAGAGAATTTCTACTTCAATGCGGTATTGGATCAGTGCATATTCTGAAAAATAGGCATCCAGATGCTGCAGTTGACTTCTGTATCGTCCGTCGATGGGGGAAATAGCGGTAAGGGCTTGTAGCTCCATTTGTTGAATTGCTTAAGGTTGGTAATGGGATTGTTCTTTTGTATTCATCGAAATAACAAATCCTTCTTTTAATGTTGTTTCTTTGCAGTGCAAATTTAATTCAATTGAAGAAGATAAAGGTCGGTGCCGTTACTTATTTGAATACAAAGCCATTGATTTATGGTATGCAGCAGGAGTCTTTTTTGAAAGATCATGAGCTGATCCTGGAATATCCGGCCCGTCTCGCGGAAATGCTGAAAAATGGAGAGCTGGATGTAGCACTGGTGCCGGTAGCTGTGCTTGCAGAATTACCCCATTATCATATTGTGAGTGATTTCTGTATTGCATCTGATTATGAGGTGGCATCGGTATGTTTATTTAGTGAAAAACCTTTATCTGAAATAAAGCGGGTCTATCTGGATTATCAGAGTAAGACTTCGGTTGCGCTATTGAAGATTTTATTCAGGGAACACTGGAAGCAAGAAGTGGAATTTTTGTCTGCTTCCGACGAAAGTTACATCAATGAAATTCAGGGGGATACTGCCGGATTGATTATTGGAGACAGAGCTTTACAATTCCGGGAAAGGTTTGCGTATCGTTATGATCTGGCAACGGCATGGAAGGGAATGACCGGTTTGCCTTTTGTGTTTGCTGTGTGGGTGAGTGTGAGGGAGATGGAAAAGTCTGTTTTACTTACTCTAAAAGATGCTTGCGAAGTGGGTGTTTTTAACATTCAAAGTATTGCAAATAGTATAAATTTCAGATATTTTGATGTGTTGAAATATTTTTCGAAGCATATTTTATTTCATATTGGCAACGATGAAAAAGAGGGGATGCGTCTTTTTTTAAAAAAAATATATTAAAAATTTATTTCTTCTTGCAAAGAATGAGGTTGTTCATATATAAATCCTCCTTCGAAGGAATTATCTTATTTATGCAAATGGTAAGAAAATTAAAAAACGAGATAAGTAAAGGATCTAGTATTGGTCTAATAATAATCAGTCTGTTAAGCTTTGCAAGAATCCGCATATAGAAATAGATAATCCACAATTGCATGATCGTTTCAAATTCATTGCCAATTTTTTCATAATGAATAATCTCAAAATCATGTTTTGAGAAAAGATGTTTTATTGCAAAGGAACTATATCTGGCAAAATCATTTGGTTGTTCATGCTCGGCAATGGCAAAAGGACAAGTGACGAGAATAAAGCCGCCGGGCTTCATAACACGCTTAATTTCCGGTATTATTTCTTCCAGATTAAAGACGTGTTCAAATACTTCGCTGCTAAATATGGAATCAAAATGGTCTGAAGGGAAAGGAAGTGTATGTCCGTCGTAAAACACATCAATTTTTTCATTTTCATGCGAGTGTCCTTCTCCATGAAAATCAACACCGATATATTCTTTAGTCTCGAAAATTGACTTATATGGTTTTGAGCCACAACCAAAATCCATCATTCTTCCTTTCATAAATGGTGCCATCTTGGCAATACTCTTTAATAGTTTACTTCTTAAAAGATAAGAGGCCTCGGTTATTGAAGGATTAAAAGCCTTTGGTATTTGTTTGTATTTGATTGCCATTGCTTTAAATTTGTTGTAATTTGTAGAAAAAATGAATCTTATCAAGACTTTAGAGTTTTTTTTTAGAATAATTTCCCCCAAAAAACTAAAAAAACGGACTTATTATCAGAAATGTATCAAAAATGGAATTGGGATAGAAATTGGTGGTCCAAGCCTAATTTTTAAAAATAAGGGCATATTGCCTCTTTATTCTTATGCAAAAAGAATAGATGGTTGTAATTTCAGCAATAATACGATTTGGGAAGGTGCGCTTAGAGAGGGGATTTCATATGAAGCAGCTGCTCAGCCTGGTCGTCAGTATATAGCTGATGGAACAGCCTTAAATATGATTCAAGATCATTCTTATGATTTTGTTTTATCCTGCCATAATTTAGAGCACATTGCTAATCCACTAAAAGCTTTGTATGAATGGAAGCGCATAATGAAAAAAGATGCTTTCTTAGTACTGATCTTGCCTCATAAGGACAGAACTTTTGATCATAAACGGCCTGTTACTGATTTGAATCACATTATTAATGATTATAGAAATAAAATTGGAGAAGATGATGATACGCATTTTGATGAAATTCTATCTCTTCATGATTTCAGTACTGACAAATCATTTACTGATGAGTTAAGCTTTAAAGAAAGATTAATGAATAATATATCAAATCGTTGTGCTCATCATCATGTTTTTAATGCAAGACTGACAGTATCATTGCTTGATTATGTTGGATTTCGCCTACTCGATTTATCTTTAATCTTTCATAATATTGTTGTTTTGGCTGATCTTAAAGTCGACAATTCTTCTAATTCTGCGTTTCTTTCGCCTATTCATCCTGCTTACAAGGATCAAAGATATCCCTCTGATTTTTACAGAAAGCAATATACATGAAACTTGCAGCAACTGTTATACTTTATAATCCGTTGGCTGAATTTATATTGAATATAGATTCATATGTATCTTTTGTTGATCTTTTGATTGTTATTGATAATTCAGAATGTCCCGATTTTGAGTTAGCAAATCAAATAAAAATGTATCCAAATGTACTTTTTTTCTCTTATCCGGAAAATATAGGTATTGCTAAAGCGCTCAACAAGGCTGCCTTAATTGCAGCGGAAAGGGGATATGAGTGGATGCTTACAATGGATCAAGATTCTATGTTTTCGTCATACAATATGAAAAAACTCTTAGATTGCTTCAGATTAATTCAAGACGAATCTAATATTGGTATGGTTGGAGTTGACTATTCAAATGAAAAGTATAAATCAGATGATAATTGTAATTTGATTGATGTGAATTTATTGATAACATCCGGTTCGTTAATGAATCTTGCGATTCACAAATATCTTAATGGATTTGATGAACGTCTTTTTATTGACGAGGTTGATTCAGAATATTGTTACCGTCTCAGAATAAATAAATTTCGAGTATGTAAAATAACAGGTGTATATCTTGAGCATAATTTAGGGCATGATGTTTTTGTTAAAAACTGGTTAATAGGTTCTGAGGTAAAGCGGAATATTCACTCCCCGCTCCGCATATATTATATGCTTAGAAACTTTCTTTACGTGTATTTTAAGTATAGGAGGAATTTTGGAAAGGAGCTCAATAAAAATGCTTTTGTTGTTGTTAATAGAATCAAAAATTCTTTTCTTTATTCTCCTGGCAAGAGAACAAAGGTTTTGTTTTTTGTAATAAAAGGGTTCAGAGATTTTTTTATTGGCAGTTTTGGGAAACATGATTAAGGGAAAATAAAATTTTTTTGAAATGAAAAATGTTTACAATGCCTTTAGTGAATTATCTATTATTTCATTTTATTTAGGCTTTATATGAAGCAGCCGCTTATCTCAATTTGTATTCCCGCCTACAAACGAATTTCCTTTCTGAAACGGCTGCTTGATTCTGTTTCTGAACAGTCATTCCATGATTTTGAGGTTGTTATTACCGATGATAGTCCGGATAAGCAGGTGGAATCCTGTATCAGAGACTATACAGATAAATTTCAAATCATTTATCATAAGAATCTTCATCCCTTAGGTTCGCCGGCAAACTGGAATAAAGCCATTGCGCTTGCGCGCGGAACCTGGATTAAAATCATGCATGATGATGACTGGTTTGCTTCTGAAAATAGCCTACTCCGTTTTGCAGAAGCTGCAAAAAAAAATCAGTCTTCCTTTTTTTTTAGTGGCTATCAAAATTTTTATCTGGAGAATGGGACGCATTCCTGTTTTGTTATTTCTCTTTTAGATGAATTTTTACTCAGGCGAAATCCGCTTTATCTTTTCCGAACCAATTACATTGGTCATCCAAGCACAACGCTCATAAGAAATGACCGATCATCCTGGTTTGATGAGCATATAAAATGGGTGGGTGATTTTGAGTTTTATATACGACTATTAAAACAAGATAAAAATTTTGTTGCGATCAAAGAACCGCTTGTTAATATTGGTATCGGGGATGATCAGATTACTAAAATAGCGTTCAGGAATCCTGAAATAGAAATACCAGAGAATATATATATATTGAATTTGCTTGGATCTGACGCACTCGGAAATATTTTTGTTTATGATTATTTCTGGAGATTATGTAGAAACTTGCGAATTACGCATGAGAAACAGATGCATCAATATATTACTGATACTAAAGTGGTAGACCTCTTAAAAAAAATGATCCAATTGCAGCGTATTTTTGGTCAGAATGCGATGGTGCATTCCGGGCTTTATTCAAAAACAATTATGTTTTTAGGTTATCTGTGCCGATTTTTTAAAAATTTATTATCATTTTCATAAGATGAAAATAGCAGTAAATACCCGCTTGCTCAGAAAAGATAAGCTGGATGGAATAGGCTGGTTTACTTTCAATACACTCAGATATATTGTTCAGCAGCACCCCAATGTTTAATTTCATTTTTTTTTCGACCGTCGTCCTGATCAGTCTTTCATTTTCGCGCCAAACGTAATTCCGCATGTTCTTTATCCACCAACCCGTCATGCTTTGCTCAATCTGATCTGGTTTGAATGCAGCATAAGAAAAAAATTAAAACAAATCAATCCTGATATTTTTCTTTCTCCCGATGGTATGCTCTGCCTGGGTTGGGGAGGAAAGCAGGTGGCTGTAATTCATGATATTAATTTCCTGCATTATCCGCATACATTGAAATTTTCCAACCGGATCTATTATAATTCCATGTTCCCCAGATTTGCTCAAAAGGCAATACGCATTGCAACCGTTTCGCACTACAGTAAAGATGATATGGTTAGGAATTATAAAGTAGCTGAGAACAAAATAGATGTAGTTTACAACGGAATTAATTCTTTTTTTCATCCGATAGCTGAGGTTGAAAAGCAATCTATAAGAAATCAATATTCCGGAGGAAATGATTATTTCATTTTTATTGGTTCACTTAGCACGAGAAAAAATATCATAGGGCTGATGAAGGCTTTTGATCTTTATCGAAAAAAGTCACCATCACAAACGCAGTTGCTTATTGTGGGCGGAGGCTTATATAAAACTAGTCTGTTCCATGATTTCAGAAATCAGCTTAAAAACGGAGATTCCATTCATTTCCCGGGTCGTTTGCCTGATAATGAACTGAATAAATTACTGGGTGCCGCAATCTCGCTTGTATATGTCCCTTATTTTGAAGGTTTTGGTATTCCTCTAATAGAAGCGATGCAGTGTGGTATTCCCATTATTTCTTCAAATACCAGTTCTATGCCTGAGGTAGCAGGGAATGCCGCACTTCTGGTAGACCCTGAAAGCACAGAAGAAATCAGTAAGGCGATGCAGGATATTGCTCAGGACAAATCACTTCGTGAAAAATTAATAGCTGAAGGAAATAAAAGAAAAGATTTGTTCTCGTGGTCAAATACCGCCGAAGCGTTGTGGCAAAGTATAATGAAGTGTTTATAGCT
>JBKDRQ010000143.1:0-7455 GCA_046341135.1 Bacteroidota bacterium | reverse complement strand
CCTCTAAGCATACAAGGACCGGTTTGACAAACTTCAAAAACCGTTTTACCCACCGGCTGCAGATTGTACATACTGTAGAAAGTAGCCACCTCATACACTTCAATCGGCTTAATGCTTAGCAATTCAGCCGCATAATCCATTGCATCACTGCTCAGCCATCCCCCGTTTTCTTTTTGCATGAAGTGCAGCAAAGGAATCAAAGCACTCTTTTGCTTCCCTTCCGGATAATGGGAAACCATCTCCGCTACTTTCTGTAATTTATCTTCTGAAAATTTCAACATAAATTCAAAACTTAAAAGTTAAAAGTTAAAACTTAGTTCAACTTTTATAATCTACGCATCCAGTTCACCCGCTATCAAATTCAAACTACTCATTACTACTATCGCATCACTCAGCATTGCTCCTTTGATTAATTCAGGATAGGCCTGATAGTAAATAAAGCAGGGTCGACGGAAATGCAAACGATAGGGAGTTCTTCCTCCATCACTGATGAAATAAAAACCTAATTCCCCATTCGCGCCTTCCACCGAATGATACACTTCCGCATCAGCACCTTTAATATTCTGTATTTTCTGATACGCCTGATTGATGATGCTCAAACTCTGCCACATCTCTTCATTGCGCACGAGGAAACGATCATAAGAATCTCCTGTTGTACCTACGGGCACAATAAACTCAAAATCCTGATAAGAAGAATAAGGCGTATGCACGCGCACATCATAATCTACGCCCGCTGCACGTAAGTTGGGGCCGGTAAATCCATAATTCAATGCTCGCTCTGCTGATATGGGTCCGCAGCCAATGGTTCTTTCCATGAAGATGCGGTTGCGTGTAAACAAATCTTCAAATTCTTTCAGTGCTTTGGGATATTCTTTGAGAAATTTTTCCAGCTTTTCCCAGGCTACCGGTGTGAAGTTTCTTTCAAAACCTCCTATTCTTCCAATATTCGTAGTCAATCGGCTTCCGCAGATCTCTTCATAAATTTCATAAATCAACTCACGGTACTCCATCAAGTACACGAATCCTGAAAAAGCACCGGTATCCACGCCCACAATCGAATTACAAATCAGGTGATCCGCGATCCGTGCCAACTCCATGATAATGACACGCAGATAATCTACGCGCTTGGGCGTCTCTATATTGAGTAACTTCTCGCAAGTAGTATGCCAGCCAATGTTATTGATCGGACTGCTGCAATAATTAAGACGGTCTGTAATTGGCGTAATCTGATAAAGTGGACGGCGCTCAGCCAGTTTTTCAAAAGCGCGATGAATGTATCCCACGGTAGATTCGGCACTCTGCACCCGCTCCCCATCCATCTCCAGAATATTCTGAAACACGCCATGTGTGGCCGGGTGCGTAGGTCCAAGATTTAGCGTGGTCGTCTGCTTTTCAATGGATCCCTCCGGTAATAATATGTTTTGAACGTCGCTCATGATGGTTGTACCCCTTTTACTTTTAACTTTCTACTTTTAACTTATGCTTCCTCCTCTTCCAAACATCTCATCATCTTTATCAACCCTTGTCTGATCTTCCAAAGGATATTCTTTCCTCAAAGGGAAATAATCCATCTCATCTACATTCAATACTCTTTTTAAGTTGGGATGTCCCACGAAATTCACGCCAAAAAAATCAAAAGTCTCCCGCTCCATCCAGTTGGCCGTCGCAAACAATTGCGTAGCGGTATATACATCCGGTTTGGAGATGGACACATAAATCTTAAAACGAATGCGCACATTATCTACCAGATTATGCAGATGATAAACCACCGCAAGTTCTCTGTCTTGCTGATCCGGATAATGTACCGCCTGTAAATCGGTTAAAAAACGAAATTTCAAAAGTTCATCGTCATACAAAAATTGCAACACTTTCAGGTTCAACTCACGAGGAACCTCAAACGTAAGCATGCCGTAGGGTTCGGAGAAATTGCTAACGCTTTCTCCAAATTTCTCCAGCAGCTTTGCTTGTATAATTTCGTTGGTTAAAGACATGCTCTAAAAATATTTTACCTTACTCTATGCCGTATCTTTCGAGTAATGCTTTATAATGATCGCTGTTTCTTCTTCTTAAACTTTCCTGTCCCACGAGCTCTTGAACTTTCAATATACCATCCAGGATCGCTTCAGGGCGCGGAGGGCAACCGGGCACATATACATCCACCGGCACTACCTGATCAATTCCCTGCAACACGCTGTATGTATCGAAAATACCCCCGCTGCTAGCACAGGCACCTACTGCCATCACCCAGCGAGGTTCTGCCATTTGCAAGTACACCTGCTTAACGATCGGCGCCATTTTTTTAGAAATGGTACCCATCACCATCATCAGATCACACTGACGGGGTGTGAAGGCCATTCTTTCAGAACCGAATCTTCCCAGATCGTAGTGGGCAGCAGCCGTAGCCATGAACTCGATGCCGCAGCAGGACGTTGCAAAAGGCAGCGGCCAGATGGAGTTTTTACGAGCCAGACCAACCACTTCGCTGAATTTGGTAGCGAAGAAACCCTCTCCCATATGTCCTTCAGGCATATCCACCATACCGATATGACCTTTATAATCAGTGGGCTTGGGCTGAACGTTAAACTGAACCGGACGAGACATATTTTTTATTTTAAAGTTTGATATAGATGATTATCTATAAACAAACAAATACCTAAAAGTTTCAATGATTTGTTGATTAATCCTCCCAATCCAAAGCGCCTTTCTTCAGAATATAAAAGAAACCGCAAAGGAAGAAACCAACAAACATAAGTACTGCCAAAAATCCTTCCCATCCCAACTGCTTAAAATTGACTGCATAGGGATAAAAGAAGATCACCTCCACATCAAACAACACAAATAAGATCGCTACTAAAAAATATTTAATTGCCATGGGCTGCCGTGCATTGCCATGAATTTCGAGACCGCTTTCAAAGTTTTCGAGCTTTTGAGCCGTGGGGCGTTTAGGGCCTGCCAAATGGGTGATAACTAAAATCAGTGAAACCATTCCGATAGCAAACAGAAGCTGAATGCCTACAGGGAAATAACTGGAAGGCATGTGTGTTTCTTTAACGGCAGTCGCAACAGGGTTTGTTTGCAAAAAAAACAGGAGGTCCATCAGTATAGATTTTTTCCGGCGCAAAAATACAACTCCAATATCACAATTAATGGATCAAAAAATAAAAAATCCTCTTATTTTAAGAGGATTTATTACATATTTTGTTTAATAATAAGTCGAACTAAGGTTTCTTTGGCTTATCAGCAGCAGGTTTAGTACCGGTAAGTTTTTGCCTAAAATCAATAATTTCTTTATTACCAGGTTCTATTGAAAGAAATTTATCACAATATTCAATAGCATTTGGAGCCATTTTTTTGGTAATATAATGAGCAACAAAATATCGGTATGCCATCTTTAAAGTACTCTTAATACTGATTGAATCTTTCGAATTCAATAAAGGAACAGCTATCTCAAGCATTTTTTCAAAATGTGGGTTTGCAATACCTAAAGTTAAGGTTGTGTCAATACTCCAATTGCATCTTGCTCTCATCTCATACCCATTATAAACATTTGGATATTTTACTGTGTATAGAGTAAAAACACTATCCGCCTTATAAAAATAATTAAAGTCCTCTGAGCCTAACTCATAATAGGCTCTCCCGACATTAAACAAATCAAGTGAATTAGGATTCTTTTTATTCAAGTATTTAAATTTCATCCAATACGCAATCGCCTTTTTATCTTTTTGTGCTTTGGCCAGATCTACCGCTTTTTGCATATAGGCCGCTTTATCATCGGCATCCTCATCCGCAGCAATCGCTTTTTCATAATATGCATAGGCGCTGTTTTTTTCTTGGGGTATAGCTGCAAGAATATCCCCGTAAAGCTCAAAATCCTTTGGCACCCATTCGGCAGGATTTGCCTTAGAGAAAAACTCATCTGCTGCGAGTTTAGCATTGGAAAAATCACTTAGTGATTTATAACTGTAAGCTTTCAAACGATAAATACGTGGTTTGATATTTCCTCCCAGCTTAGCAATGAGTGCATCGGCACCATCTATCGCTTCCTGAAATTTCTTAGAGGCATATTTCAGATCAATACGATAATAATCGTTTTGCGGATCCGCATCAATCACCGAGATATACTTATTCAGGTATTCTTCTGCTTTTGTAACATCTCTTTCATACCAGTGTACGTAAAAAGAGTAATATGCCGGTCCATAAAGAGGATCCATAGCAACAGCTTTTTCATAAGCAGGGAGATAAATTTCTTTATTTTTTTGTGTTTTATATATCAACCCCTCTTTATACACCGCTGCAGCTAGCTGCGGGTTTATTACCAGGGCAGCCTGATAAGCAAGTACCGCATTCCCTCCATCCAATAACTTTCTGTATGCATCTCCGATGGTAATATGAACATTTGCATCGTTGAATTTCTTTAAAGCCGTAGCCTTCTGAAGCTGAGTAATTGCATAATTAGCATCTCCCTCTTTAGCATTCACATTAGCCCTTCCGATCGCATGCAATACCTCCAGATCTTTTTCTTTTGAAACCGTCAACGCTGTTTCAAACAAACTGCGGGCAACTTCTTTTTTATTGTTCATCAATTCCAGCTCACCCATTCCAGACAGCAGGAATGGATCATTGGGATTGATATTAAGAGAGGACTGTAATATTTCACGCGCCTTTGCTGCATCTTCCAATCCAAGGTATGCCTGGCTCAACCAATAAGATACCTCCGGATTATTGGGTTTAGATTGTAATATTTTTTCGAATATATCTTTAGCGCTTTTATAACGCTCATAATACATGAATTTCTTTCCTTCATCGATGGATTGGCAGAATACGGAAGTATTAAGGACTAATAACAAAACCACTAACCGGAGACGAAACATGATGCGTAAATTTTGGTTAAATATCAAAAAAGTGCTCAAAATTAAGTAATTATTATTGTGAAGGTTTTATTAAATATCGAACCTATTACAACTTGACAACAATGACAACCACGACAACAATGACAACGTAATAAGACGCGATCAGCGCGCATCTACCGAATAACCGTCTGCCTCACAATATGTGGCCGCCAGGCCGGCACCAGATATCCTCTTCTGAAAATCAGTTGCCCCTGATCTTTTTTCAAAAAATTGACAAAGGCTCTGCCCAAACCCGTATGCGATTCTTTCAATACATAATACACCCCGCGCGTGTAAGGGTATCTGTTATATAATATTTCTTCCTGCGCGGGGGTGGAATATTCCTGTCCTTTTGCACAATTCCTGCAGGAAACCCATGCAATGCGTACTTGCTCCCGTAATCTTTGCTGCGCAGTATCCTCGGGATTTCCGATAGCACTTACCCCAACAAATCCGATATGATTGGGATTGAGGGCAATAAATTCAACCACTTCCCGACCCGACTTTGCCGCAGAAATCCGACTTAGATCAGCAGGCGCACCCATCAAAATCGAATCCATAGCATAGCGAAAATTGGCAGTTGCCTTATTGCCGTCAAATACAGGCTTATAAGGAAGGGTCGATTTGCCAGCAAGAATTTCCCTTACCTGTTGCTGTGTAAAAACAGAGTCGGATGCTTTTCTATTTACCACCAAAGCCACTGCATCATACGCCAGTTGTCCGCTTTCCGGATAAATGCCCACAGAATCATAATAGTGTTTGGTTTCGGAAGCAGAAAGTTTTCGGGTGACCATCAAGATTCTTGTCGAATCCTCATACAAATCCTGCCAGCAATCGGCTTCTGATTTATAATGGGCGATAATTTTTGTCTTGGGCTGCATCGCCTGATAAACGTTAATCTGTTCATCCATAATCCCCCGAAAGGATTCATCCACACTGATATGTATAGTCCCATCAATTGCTGAATCATTTGGAGCATTATCTGAAGATGAATTACAGGAGCATAATGTGCCTAAAAAAAGTAATGCAAGGATTATTTTCATCTTATTCAGCATGGCGGGTTTTGATTCCTCTGTAAATCCTGAATCCTCCGTAAATCATGCAGGCTGTTCCGAAAATCCGCGCCACATCCGGAGGCGGAAAATAAATGCGAATCCCCAACCATGGTGCGAAAGTTAAAACAACCCCCACAGCCAGATATATAATCCCCATCACCCAATCGAATATGGAGCGAATATTCTGTGGTTTTCGTGAGTTATTGAACGGTTCTGAATTCATTTAATTTATTGGAGTGCAAAATAGCAAATTTATAAACTCAACAACGACAACCTGATAACCTGACAACAATGACAACCCTTAACCACAAAACAACATCCCCCTTTCCATTATCACTTATCTTTGCACCATGCGCATATTAATGGTTTGTCTGGGTAATATTTGCCGCAGTCCGCTCGCGGAAGGAATTATGTCTTATCATGCAAAAGCTGCCGGCCTCAACTGGGAAGTAGACAGTGCCGGAACAGGCGGCTGGCATATCGGTGCTGAGCCTCATCCTTTAAGTCAGAAAGTAGCTGGCTTAAATGGCATAGATATAAGCAAGCAAAAATCGAGAGTATTTACAGAAGAAGATATGCACAATTTCGACCGGATCTTTGTAATGGATAAAACAAATTACAATGCAGTAAAAACATTAAGCGGCCCATCCTGGAATCCTGACAAAGTAGATTTATTATTAAATCTTAGTGAACCGGGCAAGAATAAAGAAGTACCGGATCCCTGGACAGAAGATGAAGAAAAATATCATGATGTTTTTTCTATGATCAATCAGGCGTGCAAAACTTTTGTTGAGAACCAGAGATAAATTTTTAAGAAAAAAATCTTCCTGAATTAATAATATGTCTAAAGTACAGGTCAGTATTCCACAAGGCACCCGCGATTTTGATGCCACCATTGTGCGTAAACGCCAGTTTATCATGCAATCCATTCGTGAGGTTTTTGAACAATATGGCTTTGAGCCGCTGGAAACGCCTGCCATGGAAAACCTGGATACACTGATGGGAAAATACGGCGAGGAAGGCGATAAGCTGATATTTAAAATTCTGAATAACGGACTCGACAACCCGACTAAAACGGAAAGCGCAAAAGCCGAATTTGAAAAAGTACTTTCAGGCAAAAACACAACAGCAATTACCGAACGTGCATTACGCTATGATTTAACCATTCCTTTTGCCCGTTATGTAGCCATGCATCATCAGCAACTAACAATGCCGTATAAACGCTATCAGATACAGCCTGTATGGCGCGCCGACCGCCCGCAGAAAGGCCGTTATCGTGAATTTTATCAGTGCGATGCAGATATTGTGGGCAGCAAATCATTACTCAATGAAGTAGAGCTAGCCGGTATTTATACAGATGTATTTTCGAAACTTGGCATTCCTGTTCACATTAAAATCAACAGCAGAAAAATACTCGCAGCCTTAGCTGAAACATGTGGAAGTATAGATAAGATGACCGACATAACGGTAGCGATAGATAAGCTCGATAAGATTGGTATAGATAAAGTGAA
>JBKDRQ010000142.1:0-4852 GCA_046341135.1 Bacteroidota bacterium | reverse complement strand
ATGGCTCAGATAAGGATGGAATGGAACCGGCTATTCGGTTTGTAAGCTCGATTGCGCAAATCAAAGAAATTGCTGCTGGAGAAACGGTGGGCTATAACCGAAAAGGTGTTTTACAAAGACGCTCTAAAATTGCTACGGTACGTGTTGGATATGCAGATGGTTTCCCAAGAAACCTGAGCAATGGGAAAGGATACATGATGATCCGCGGACAAAAAGCACCTGTAATAGGTTTGGTATGTATGGACATGACCATGCTGGATGTTACGGACATACCCAATGTAACAGAAGGCGATGCCGTCGAAATTTTTGGACCTCAACTTTCTGTCAGCACCCTGGCAAAACAGGCTGATACCATTGCTTATGAAATCCTCACCGGCATCAGTCAGCGCGTGAAACGCGTATATTTTGAGGAATGAAGAACGTAGTTGTGGTAGAGAATGCAGAGAACAATCTAACTTAAAACTCAAAACTTAAAAGTTAAAACTGAAATATAAATCCCCAATTTTTAAGTTTCAAGTTTTCACTTTTAACTTTTATCCGATTAAGAAACTAACAATAAAACTATATTTGCGGAAATATTTTAGGTGAAAGGAAAACATGTCATACTAATTATCTTATGCATACTCATTGCCGACCAGGCATTGAAGATTTGGGTGAAAACCAGCATGCACTATCATGAAGAACGCATGATGCTGGGCGAATGGTTCAGGCTTTATTTTATTGAGAATGAAGGAATGGCTTATGGATGGAAATTTGGCGGCCAGTGGGGAAAAATATTTCTGACTTTATTCAGACTTGTGGCCGTCATATTTGGCAGCTGGTATATGAAGCGAATCATCGAACAAGGATACCATAAAGGATTTATTATTTGCGCTTCGCTGATTTATGCAGGAGCCGCTGGCAATCTGATTGACAGTTTATTTTATGGAATGATCTTTAGTGGCAGTGAAATTGGCGGACCTTTGGCAGTCATGTTCCCAGATCAAGGCTATGCAGGTTTTTTACACGGACACGTAGTGGATATGCTGTACTTCCCTCTGATTGAAAATTATATAATGCCCGACTGGGTGCCTGTATTAGGAGGAGAACCCTTCACCTTCTTTCAACCCATCTTTAATATTGCAGATGCGTCGATTTCTATAGGAATAATCACCCTGCTCGTATTTCAGAAACGCTTTATTAAGAATGATAGTGCTGCTTCAATGGAAATGAAGGTTCATTAATACCTATATTTGTCACACTTTTTTTAAAACACAAACATCAGCTACATGAAAAAGCTCTTTAACTTTTTATTTTTCCTTCTCATCTCTATTACTGTTTTTGCACAAGCGCCACAAAGAATGACTTATCAGGCGGTGATCAGAAACAGCTCCAACACTTTGGTAGCAAATCAGGCAGTGGGTATCCGTGTATCTATTATTAAGGGGTCTCCTTCTGGCATCGAAGTATATAAGGAAATATTCAACCCCAACCCACTAACCAATGCTAATGGTTTGATATCTATAGAAATAGGTGGGGGCGCTGTTATTACAGGTACATTTTCTAATATCAATTGGGCTAACGGGCCTTATTATTTAAAAACAGAGACAGACCCTACGGGCGGTACTAATTATACCATTACAGGAATAAGTCAGTTATTAAGTGTTCCTTATGCCTTGCAATCAAATAAGTCCCAAATTGCAAGTAATGGTATCAGTGGAATTGCAGCCTCTGGCGATACATTATATTTAGAAAATGGGACTAAACTATTAATCCCCGGCATTAGAGATGTTACATCATTTGTTCCTGGATCTATCGTTGGAAGATGGAATTTAAATAGTCGGAGAATCAAATATTTCTCAAATGGTTCTACTCTAATTGATACAACCATAAATTCTGTTCCCGGTGAATGGGTTGAGTTTACATCAGACGGAAAGATTAATCAAAGATATTATGATGCGAGCACCGCTTCTTTTGTTATCCAAAATGCATTTGCCACATATAATGTAATTGGAGGAAAGTTGTACATATACGATACAGGCACTCCTAGTCCAACACCGGAAATATATGATATACTAACCCTTACGTCATCTCAACTTACTTTATATCAAAAAGAAATTGAGATTATTAATGGTGAACAAAGAGAAAATTATGTTTGGATTTATTTGAGTAGGTAATGATCATGAATGTGAATAATATAATAGGGATATTACAATAAAATTAGTTAAATAAAACATGGATCTGAATAACAAGATAAGCCACTCCATTATGAAAAGGCTTATTTTTTTGTATGGTAATTTATTTGACGGAATAATTGAGTATGATAGAATGGTATTGCCACTCATTTATTCATCGGTTCGCATCTCCACGAACTGAAAAAAAAATACATATTGGTTCGTAAGGATATGAATCAAGGTATATGAGCCAAAATAAATGAATTTTCGGCTCATATTTTTTGTATATTTGAGCCGAATAAATATTTTAATCGTATCATGTATTACAATTGGCAACTTCCGGACTGGCCACATTTCAGTTATGATCTTACAGACATTGAAGATGATCTTTTTTCATTTGCTGAAGAAACCGGACATATCAGTGGTCTGCTTAAGGCTATGCCAAGTAATATGCAATTGGATGCAATCATTCAGATCATGGTCGCAGAAGCCATGAAAACATCCGAGATTGAGGGAGAATATTTTAGCAGAAAAGATGTTACGTCTTCCATCAGGAATCATCTTGGCTTGAATCAAAAAAAAGAAATCATAAAAAACAAAAAAGCAGCGGGAATAGGTCAGTTGATGGTTGAGGTACGTAAATCATTTGCAGATTCTTTAACCGAACAGCATTTATTTGTATGGCATAAGATGCTGATGAAAGAAAACAGCAAAATAAATGTGGGTGCCTGGCGCAAACACACAGAGCCGATGCAAGTAGTTTCCGGTGCCATCGGGAAGGAGCAAATTCATTTTGAAGCACCCCCTTCCAGATTAGTAAAGCAGGAAATGAGAAAATTCATTAAATGGTATAATGATACTGCGCCGGGAGGAAGCAAAGAAATTAAAAAAGCACCTGTGCGTGCAGCCATTGCGCATCTGTACTTTGAATCTATTTATCCTTTTGAAGATGGCAATGGAAGAATAGGCAGAGCTATTGCGGAAAAAGCGCTTTCTCAAACCGTTGGCAGACCCTTACTCATAAGTCTGTCGCAGACGATAGAGACAAACAAAAAAGCCTACTATTCAGCCTTGCAAAAAGCACAAAGCGGGATTGAAATTACTGATTGGATCAAATACTTTGTCCAAACTACATTAATCGCGCAAAAACATACAAAAGAAACAATAGCATTTATATTAAAAAAAGCCGCATTTATTGATCAGTTCAAAGAACAACTCAATCCACGGCAATTTAAAATCGTAAGTAAGATGACGGAACAACCCAATAGTTTTAAGGATGGGATGACTGCTAAAAAATATATCGCCATCACCAAATCATCCAAAGCAACTGCAACCCGTGATTTACAAGAATTACTCGAACTGGGAGCGATTAGAGTTGAAGGCGGAGGAAGAAGCACGCGTTATTATTTGAACACCATAAATAAATGACTTGAATAATTGTTTTTACATCTTCCCTATCTTTGAGACGTGTTATAAAAAGGAACACTAAAACCTAAAACATGAAAAAGATTTTTACGCTGCTTGCCGCCATCATTATCACAAGCAACCTTCTTGCACAAGCCCCACAGAAAATGAGCTATCAAGCTGTGATTAGAAATGCTTCTAATAATCTTGTTACCAATGCTCCCGTTAAAATGCGTATCAGCATTCTACAAGGAAGCACAACAGGATCATCTGTGTATAGCGAATTACACAGCGCTACTACAAATGCAAATGGATTAGTGAGCATTGAAATTGGGGAAGGAACGAGTAAAACAGGAAATTTCTCTTCCATCAACTGGGGAAATGGCACTTATTATTTAAAGACTGAAACTGATCCTAATAATGGAACGAATTATACAATTACAGGAACGAGTCAGTTGTTGAGTGTGCCATATGCGTTGGAATCTAAAAATGCTTCAAGTGCTGGTGATGGCATCAAAGGTATTTTAGGGGATACTTTAACCTTAAACAATGGAGAAAAGTATGTTATACCTGGAATAAAAAAAGTAGGCAACCCACCATCAACAATAAATAATGGATTAGTCGCATATTATCCATTCAATGGCAATGCAAATGATGAGAGTGGAAATAATTTTAATGGTCAATTATTTGGAAACGTAACTCTTAGCCAAGACAGGAAATCTAATCCAAACTCCTGTTATAATTGGCCATCAAATGGCACTGGCTCAGATTATATTTCAATTCCAAACATCTCAAATATATTAAACCAATCTAATAGCATTTCTTTTTCATGTTGGATGTTTATGGATGGCGGTTATATAGGCCCAAGAGTTATTACTCAAGGAGAAACTTGCGTGTGTGCCAACAATAACGCAACAGGCAGTCGTACATTCACTTTTTATTTAGGAAATGTTGGAATTGAACGCTCAAATCCAATACCAACAAATCAGTGGGTTCATTTACTTTACGTTTCTAATGGGAATACGGGAGAAGCAAAACTTTATATTAATGGAGTTTTAAATAGCCAAGCTAGCACCAATCCATCAACAACGCAACAAAACAGTCAATACCCTAATAATATTCCTTGGAATATTGGGAGAAAATCAATCCCCGCATACGACCAATGGGGCGGCAAACTAGACGAGATTCGCATTTATAACCGCGCCTTAACTCAAGAAGAAATCACCTATTTAGCCAATAACTAAAAGCAACGAAATTTAATTAATAAACCCACCTAGTAAAAGGTGGGTTTATCT
>JBKDRQ010000141.1:0-2958 GCA_046341135.1 Bacteroidota bacterium | reverse complement strand
AGTCTTCCGCTGCGTTATGTGCACACCACTGTAGAGATGCTGCATAAATCAGATATAGAAAATACAATTATGCTGATATATGAGAGCTTGTTGGCGTTGACACCTAAAACCAACTTAAAGTATTTATAATGCATATTGCATACATTGATCCCGGTAGTGGCAGTTATTTGATTCAAGTCATTATTGCAGCAATATTAGGGGTAGCTTTTTACTTTAAAACAGCTTGGAACTGGATTAAAAGCTTTTTTGTACGAAATCCTAAAAAACCCAATAGCGATCAAAATGAATCCTCCGATTAATATTCACCCTGCTTCGTTCAGAGATCCCGCAGGTTATATTTTCAAAAAAGGAGATTTATATTATCGTTTCATTTCAAATTCTTATAAGACACATTATAAACTTGCAATATCCAATAATGTTTTTAAGGAGGCGATAGAAAAGAAACTATTACTCCCCTTTGAAGAAGCCGAAATTGAAAGCACAGAAAACCCAAACTGTTACAAAATATTATTCCCAAAGCAAGTAAGTTTTCTTTCATACCCATGGGAATGGAGTTATGATCAATTAAGGGATGCAGCACTTGTAACTTTGGAACTTTGTCGTATTGCTTTGGAGAAGGGTATGATATTAAAAGATGCCACACCTTTAAATCTACAATTTATAGAAGGCAGATTTCAATGGATTGACCATTTGTCTTTTGAAACATATCAAGAAGGTAATGCATGGGATGCATACAGACAATTCTGTGAGAAATTTCTGAATCCGCTAATCATTGCTTCTTTCACCGGAATAGATGTACACCGCATTATGCTTGGATATCCTGAAGGTGTATCTGCTATGCAGACAACTAAACTGCTTCCTTTTAAGAGTAGATGGTATATCCATATTCAACTACATGTTTTTTTACAGGCTAACATTCAGATTAAACAACAAAATCAAAATAAAAAAGACAAAAAACAATACTTTACAGCGACTAAAATCATTAGAATTATTGACAGTTTAAAGTCTTGCATACAATCTCTCAAGTATAATTCTTCTTCAACAACCTGGAATAATTATTATAATGACACAATTTTAAGCAAAGAATACTTAAGTGAAAAAAAAGAAATCATAAAGAATTTGATTCAGGGTATTTCTTACAAGAGCGTCCTGGATTTAGGGAGTAACGATGGCGATATGGCAAGGCTATGTAATAATCTGGCATTCGTTGTAGCTGCCGACTCTGATAGTGCATGCATTAACCAATTATACAATAAGATTAAGAAGGATCAGATCTGCAATATTTATCCGTTAGTGATTGACTTAACCCATCCTTCCGGAGGAATGGGATGGAACAACAATGAACAAAAGCCTTTTTTTGAGAGAAAGCATTATGATTTAATTTTTGCATTTGCGCTAATCCATCATCTGTCTATTGGGTATAATATACCATTTGATAAAATCGCTGATTTTTTTGCAAAGACCGCTCGGCAGTTGCTTATTGAATTTGTTCCTAAAGATGATCCCAAGGTGGAGATCATGTTATCAAACAGGTCGGATATTTTTGTTAATTATACAAAAGAAATATTTGAAGAAACTTTTAGTGTGTTTTTCAATATCAACCAAAAGATTGAATTAAAAACTACAAAAAGAACTATTTATCAAATGACCACTAAATAAAAAAGTCCTGAAATACTTCAGGACTTTTTTATTTACATCATAAAAGACGATTACGCAATCTCCACTTCAGCACCAGCTTCTTTCAGCTTGTTAGCGATATCATCTGCTTCAGCTTTAGAAACACCTTCTTTAACTGGCTTAGGTGCACCGTCTACCAATTCTTTAGCTTCTTTCAGTCCTAATCCGGTCAAGTCTTTTACCACTTTAACCACATTCAGTTTAGACGCTCCACCGTTTTTGAGGATTACATCGAAAGCTGTTTTCTCTTCAGCAGCAGCAGCGCCACCGCCATCTCCTGCAGCTACAACTACTGCAGCAGCAGCTGGCTCGATGCCATATTCTGTTTTTAATACTTCGGCTAATTCCTGTACTTCTTTTACAGTTAACGCCACTAATGATTCGGCTAATGATTTTACGTCTGCCATTTTTTTACTTTTTAACCGCCTTCACACCCGAGTTTTCCGGATCCGGCGGATGGTTAATAATAAGTGTCTCATTTTTACCTCAGAGACATTGGTTTATTGTAACGAAAGATATAATCCTTCGATATACATGCGCTTATTCAGCAGCAGCACCTTCTCCTTTCTTCTCTGCATGTTGCAGTAAGGCAGAAAGTACGCGTTTAGCAGGAGATTGGAGCAATCCGATTACCTCTCCGATCAATTCGTTCTTCGTCTTGATCTGTGTCAAGGCTTTCAGCTGTTTGTCGCCGCTGTAAACATCTCCGTTGATAAATGCCGCTTTTAATACCGGCCGCTCGCCATTGCTATCCTTACGGAAAGAGCTGATGATCAGTGCCGGCTCTTTAGGGTTCTCAGAGAACATCAAAGCCGTTACATTATTCAGTGCTTCATAAACACCTGCATAACGCTCTGCATCCAATGATTCTAATGCCTTTTTGATGAGGGTATTTTTAGCCACCTTCATCTCAACTTGTTTGTCAAAACAAGCGCGACGCAGTTTACCCACCTGTTCAACCGTCAGCGATTCAGTATCGGTGATATAAAAATTATTGTACTGAGAGAACTTTCCCTTCAGCACTTCAATCACTTCGTTTTTTTGTTCTTTAGTCATGATAGTAATTTTTTTTGCCTCTTTGTGCTGAGGTTTAGTTAGAAAAAGTTTTAGTATCTACGTTAATACCTGGACTCATCGTGCTGGCCATAAAAATGCTCTTGAGATAAGTACCTTTTGAAGAAGATGGCTTTGCTTTTACAATAGCATTCAAAAATTCAGTTACGTTTGCTGCGATCTTATCGGGTGCAAAACTGATTCTGCCGACAGAAGCATGAACAATAC
>JBKDRQ010000140.1:0-3444 GCA_046341135.1 Bacteroidota bacterium | reverse complement strand
TATCAATGGTTTGTCCGATCAATAATTCATCACCAATGGTGATGATGGAAGCGGTTATGCTGGAAGACATAATAGGTTGTTGGTTTTGGGTTGTAAGTTTTTCCAACTAATAACTTATAACATCCGATTTTATTTATTGTTATTAAAATATGCCTTAAGTCTATTCGCCATCATCTCCGGCATATTTGTTTTGCTTCTGTCGGAGGCGTTCAGAAAAAATAAAAGAATAGATCCCGTGGTCAGCAATTTGCCTGTTTCATTATATACTTCGTGATGAAAGCGGATGCGATGATCGGTGGGCCACTCCCTTAGTTCGGTAACTACCGTAAGTAACTCATCGTAATGGGCAGGACGCAGGTATTTAATATTGAGTTCCACTACCGGCATAATCACGCCGGCTTTTTCAATTTCGCTGTAGGTTATCCCTTCGCTCCGGATGGCTTCGCCACGAGCCGCTTCAAAGTATTGTGCATAATTGCCGTGATAGACCACATTCATTTGATCTGTTTCTGCGTATCTGACCCTTATCTGCGTGGCGTACTTAAACATGTCCTTATTTTTGAATTAGCCCATCTACACTAATCTTGCCCGGACCGCAGAGGAGAATGATAGAAAAAACAGTCAGGTATAGCACTGCGAATTCCCCGTCTCCAAAAAAATCTCCTCCATGAGTTATAAAAAAGGCATAGCCCAGTGAAAAAACAATGGGGACGCATACAATGCGGGTGAATAATCCCAGCACAATCAGCGAAGAACAAAATACTTCTGCAAATATGACCAGTATGAGGGTTGTCGTACTACCGAGTCCGAGGAAGTCTACAAATTTTTCTTTCTTTTCTGCGAAGCCTACTAGTTTGGGATAGCCGTTATTGACAATCATGGTTATTCCGAATATGAGTCGGAGTAGTAAAAAACTAATGTTAAAAACAGCCGGCGTGTATTTAATGGATACCAGTTTTTTCATTATTTGTCGTTTAATGTATACAAATGTAATCTATGTAATTCTTTTATCCACATATTGGAAAGCTCAATTATGGCATAATACTGTATATTAACTTTGCTCATTCCCGCTTTAACCTTAATTCATTAAGTGGCATGAATTTTTACACATATAATAGAATGTTCAAGATAAAGTTACTACTCGCCATATTTTTCTTTGGCATTGCAGGCTATAGCACGTACGCACAATCTACAGCCATGGATACCGATCCTGCAGCCGGCTATAACCGCGCTGTTGATTTTTATCAGCGTGGAGTGTATGCTTTGGCGTTGCCTGTTTTTCAGCATTATTTTCTTCTGCATTATGCCGATGACCGCATGCCGTATAATACGGAAGCCCGCAACTGTGCTTTTTACATCTACGACTGTTTACTTAAGCTGGATAAAGAGCAGATTACGGAGGAAGCCAGAGCATTTATAGAACAGGAAGATCCGGTTGTAAGAAAAAACCAACTGAGCTATCAACTGGCTGCGTATTACTTCAGAAGAGATGACTTTCAAAATTCCATGGAATATGATGCGCGTGCGGGTATCGAGGGGTTGAACAATGAACAAATCGGCATTTCGAAATTTAGAAAGGCCTATGCTCTTTTTCATTTTAAAAGATATGCAGAGGCAAAGCCAATTTTTGTCTCCATCATTCAGGTGCCCCGTCATCCGCACTACGCAGATGCTCATTATTATAATGGATTTATTGCCTATCAGGACAATGATTATAAGACGGCTTTGCATTCTTTCGAAATGGTACGCACAAATCCAAAGTATGCATCAAAAGTTCCTTATTATCTAACTTCACTTTATTTTAACACAGGAGCGCCCGACCGTGCTGTACAGGAAGGAGAGGCTGCCTTGCAGAAAGCCGATATTGAATTTAAAAATGATATCAGAAGGTTGCTCGGACATATTTATTACGACCGTAGAAAGTATGAGCAGGCACTGCCTCATCTGGAGGCTTATGTAGCCGCGCAACCCAAAGTAGGGAGGGATGTCTATTTTGAATTGCATGATACGTACTATCGTCTTAAAAAATATGATAAAGCCATTGCGGGGATGAAGCAGCTGAGTGGAGGAACGGATAAGTTGAGTCAGTTTGCCATGTATATTCTGGCTGATGCTTATTTGCAAACCGGACAAAAAGAAAATGCGCGCAATGCTTTTTCTTTTGCTGCCAATAATAACAGCGATTCGTTGCAGAAAGAAGTTTCTTTTTTCATGTATGGTAAATTGTCTGCTGAATTAAATTATCAGGGAGAAGCCATTACTACATTAAAGAAATTTATAGAAGATTATCCGCAAAGCACTTATAAAAATGAAGCGAAGGAGTTGCTGATTGGGCTAATGGCGGCATCTAATAATTATAAGGAAGCTTTGGCGATGCTTGAAACAATTCAAGCACCTTCCGAACAAACAAAGAAGATCATCCCTGTTGTAAAGTTTGGCCGTGCAACAGAGATGCTCAATGATCAGCAGCTATCGGAAGCGGAGGTTTTGCTGGATGAGGTAATGCAGCTGCCCTATAATGAAACGGTATTGCCATTGGTGCATTACTGGAAAGGAGAACTGGCATACAAGAGCGGCAATATTTCAGCTGCTACAAATTTTTACCAGTTATTCATCAAAAGCGGACATAAAGGGCAAGGAGAAGCCAATATCAAATCTGCACATTATAATCTGGGTTATTGTTATTTGAAATCTGTTAATTATGCAGCTGCCCTACAGCAATTTGAAAAAGCGGTTCCTTCGGTAAAACAATCATCAACTGTTTTTGAGCAGGATGGGTATGTTCGTCAGGCCGATGGACATTTCATGCTCAAGCAATACACACAGGCACGCAATATTTATCAGAAAGTGATTGATTATGGCTGGCGCAATGCAGATTATGCTACTTTTCAGAAAGCCAGGATCGCGGGTATTTTCAGCAGTAAGACTAAGAGTGATCTGTTGAAATCCATGGAAACCAATTATCCGACCAGTTCTTTACTGGGGGAGGCTGTAATGGAAATTGCTAAAACACTCATGTCGGACGAGCGTTTCAGAGAAGCAATTCCCTATCTCTCTGCTGTTGTGCAGAGTGACACTTCACATCCATATCATACAGAAGCTTTGTTACAGCTGGGTATTGCCTGGTATAATCTGGATGAATATGATAAAGCCATCACCCAATTTAATCATATCCTCACGACAACTCCCTATGCATCAGCAGCGGAAGAGGCGTTAGAAAATTTGAAGTCGATCTATCTCGAGACCGGCCAACCGGAAAAATATGAAGAGCAAATGCGTTTGCTCGGAAGAGAAGTGAGTGCATCGCAGGCAGATTCTCTGGCCTTTGCTGCAGTTGAATTAAAGCTGGCAGCAGATGATTGTAAAGGTGTGGTACAGGCAGCAACCCAATATCTTAAAAGATTTCCGGAGGGGAATCATATGATAGATGCCTGGTATTATCAA
>JBKDRQ010000139.1:0-3593 GCA_046341135.1 Bacteroidota bacterium | reverse complement strand
TGGCAGCTCAATGCAGCTCCCAATACTGGTTTTTTTATTGGTAATCCTGCTAATGATGGGATGGCAACTGATGGAATTGGCACAAAAGCATTCGGTATGTATGCAACAGCCACAGGCTATGCTACTGCAAAAAGATCTTTTAATGCCGGTTTGAAAGTAGGTGATGAGGTTTCATTCTACTGGGCGATGAATTGGGATGCAAATGAAGGTACTAAAGGTTTTGATTTTAATGCAGGATCCACGACAGTTTTAAATATTAATAATGGTAATTTTTCACCTGCCATTATCAATGCAACTAATGGTGATACTGCTTTAAGGGTTTACGGCACTAAGCCTCTTTTAGTTAAAATGAAGAGAGCAGGGGTTGATCTTTATGAATTCTCTTTAACCGGAAGAGATGGGATAGAAACGTATTTCACTTCATTTAATAGCGAATTGATAATTGATGGATTAGGTTTTTACATCGGTAATCAAAAAGATAACAACGGTAATAGAAATGTCTATTTGAATAATTTTCAAATCACATCGACTGGGGGGCCTTTAAGTCTGGCTACGGTTACAACAACATCGGTTACTTCGATTACTACTAACAGCGCAACGTCTGGTGGTAATATTACTGCCAACGGGGGTGCGGCAGTTACTGAAAGAGGTGTAGTATGGAGTACAGCACTGAATCCGACAGTAGATCTGCAGACCAAAACAACAAACGGTACTGGTACAGGTAGTTTCACGGCTAATTTAACTGGTTTGACTCCGAACACTACGTACTATGTTCGTGCATATGCGACCAATAGTGTGGGCACTGCCTATGGAAATGAGATTTCGTTTAAGACGGATACGATTATAGATACCACACCGAAAGGACGTGTCATTGCTTTCGATGAAGCTTCAGACATAGCTTATCCTGATGTATGGGATAATGAATCCAATGGTGGTTCCGGTTATGGAGCCTGGAATTTAAGTTCCGGAACAGGAGCAGGATTTTTTATCGGCAATCCTGCCAATGACGGTATGGGTACAGATGGTATTGGTACAATTGCTTTTGGAATGTATGCTACCGGCACAAGTTATGTGAACGCGCGCAGATTGTTTACTGCTCCGATGAAAGTGGGTGATGAGCTTTCATTCTTTTGGGCGATGAACTGGGATGCGAACGGTGGTAATAAAGGCTTTGATTTAGTTGCGAATGATAGTGTCAAGGTATTGAATATTAATAATTCAGGCAATAGTGCAATTGTGCTGGACACTTCAGCATTAAGCAAGGATACGATATTGCGTAATTATGGAAATCGTCCGATGTTCGTGACCCTCAATAGAAAAGATGAAAATAATTATTTGCTTACCATTACAAGCAGAGCAACCGGAGAGCCAACATATACTGGTACAATTAAAAGTAGCCTGGCCATTAATGGCATCAATCTATACATAGGCGATCAGCGTGACAATAATGGGAACAGAAATATTTTCTTCAATAAGTTCAGGATTACTACGATTGATACTGTAAATACATCAACTTATGAATTTATTATTAATAAAGGTATAAAATTATATCCGAATCCTGTTTCAAGGGGTGCAGCATTACAATTCGAAATTCAAAATCTTGCAGCCGGTAAATACACCATTAATATTTATAACCTGGCTGGCATAAGATTACAGCAGGACATCTTTATGCATGGTGGCGGAAAAGGCTTGCAATCTGTTAGGTTGTCTGATAAGTTAGTTCCCGGTGTTTATCTGGCCGAAATATTGGGCGCGGGCAGGAAAGAGCATATAAAAGTAGTTGTAGAATAATTAGAAAAATTTATTTTGACGTCAACTCCCTGATTTTATCGGGGAGTTTTTTTATACTCTTCCTCAAGCTGCAGTACCATCTCTACTACATATTTTACCAGCTTTCGGCTTTGAATGGAAAACTGTTTTTCAATTGGACGAAACATGCCTACAGATGATAATGTAACTTTTTGATGACTGGGAATATCCGACAGGTCTGAACTTAGTCCTGGTACAATTGCACATTTAGCATTAGGTATATATACCCAGCCAAAAGGAACGACAAAACCGGTGGCGATCAATGCGCCTGCAGTACCCAGCCCCGCTGCAGTTATACCTGCAGCCCATAAGCTCTTCTTTTTGGAGATGAACTTTGTTTTGATTACCTGTATACTGATGGTTTTTGTTTTGTTATATCCGCTTAGGGATAATTTAAACGGGTGCGTTTCCAGGTTATAGGCATCTATAAATTTTTGCATTTTTATTTGAATACTGTCTTTGAATTCTTTTTGGTCGGATAACCGGAGGTCAAGAGCAATATTTAGCGTGTCAATTGGAGCTGCAGGGTTTAAAATCTTTTTACTGGAGCTACAGGAGAATAGTGCCAGCATGATGATCGATATAAATATTAATTTAATAGGTAATGCTTTTGTTTTTCTCATATCGCTTAATAGCTTTTGATCAAAAATAAGTGAAAGCATTTGTATGTATTCTTTAATTTAGCTCCAAATTCATTGCTTTGCCTTACGAGCCCATTTCAGTATTTGATATGTTTAAAGTTGGGGTTGGTCCTTCCAGTAGTCATACCCTAGGCCCCTGGAAAGCTGCCTTAAGATTCATAGATGATTTAAAGTTGCAAGCATCTTTGGAGGAGGTGCAATCTGTTCGTGTTTTGTTATATGGTTCACTTGCCAAAACAGGAAAGGGGCATGGTACGGACGTGGCACTTCAGATGGGCTTATCCGGACTTGATCCCGCCACTTTTGATACAACAACGCTCCACGCGCGCCTCCACGATATTTCGTCTATGAATAAAATTGTTCTTGGAGGCGCGCACGAAATTTCCTTCGATCCCCGCGAGGATATTGAATTTCTCATTACTGAATCACTTCCTTTCCACCCCAATGGTCTTACTTTCTTAGCCAGCCTAAAAGGAGATCGTTCTGTTGCTGCCACGTACTATTCCGTTGGCGGAGGATTCATTGTGCAGGAAAATGAAGATGTACTTCACAGGAAACCGGTGCAATTGTCCTTCCCCGTAGAAACGGCCGATGAACTGCTGCACTGGTGTATGAAGACGGGCATGTCGGTCAGTGAAATAGTGTATGAAAACGAACTCGCCTGGCGCAATGAAGCAGAAATCAGATCCGGTCTTCATCAGATTTATCAGGTCATGGAAGCGTGTATATATAAAGGCTGTCATACGGAAGGCATGCTGCCGGGCGGACTGCAGGTGAAACGCAGAGCAGCTGCATTGAATCAGAAATTAATCAATGGGAAAACTTATGTCAATGTGAAAGAATGGATCTCGGTTATCCGTTCGGGGGATAAGGAATTCCAAACGATTATCGATTGGGTGAGTTGTTTTGCGCTGGCAGTAAATGAGGAGAATGCGTCCTTTGGAAGGGTAGTGACTGCACCAACCAATGGAGCTGCCGGTGTTATACCGGCGGTACTGATGTATATGATTATTTTCTGCGATAAAGCAACAGAAAAAGATATTCATCATTTTTTAATGACGGCTTCAGAAGTAGGCAGTATTTTCAAAAAAGGAGCTACTATCTCCGCCGCCATGGGGGGATGCCAGGCAGAAATAGGTGTTT
>JBKDRQ010000138.1:0-6050 GCA_046341135.1 Bacteroidota bacterium | reverse complement strand
CCTGAAGCAGATGGGAATATCACTGTAGAATTTACAGGAGATGCCAAAGGAATTGCGCCCGGACAAAGTGCTGTGTTTTATGAAGGAGAAGATGTTATTGGCGGCGGTATTATACAAAGAAGATAATAATTTGTATTTTTATACCATGAACCGAATAAAATCCACTATTACTATTCTTGCCTGCACACTATTACTGTCACTTTTTTTATCGTGCAAAAAAACCACCGAAAAGTATGAGGAACCGTTAAATATAAAAACGCTCATGCCCGCTGCGATAGGTCAGACATCTTATTTCAGGTTAGATTCGGGAATTATATCATTATCATCAAATACGAAACCCGTCATCAACGAATACTTACTTAAAGAAGTAGTATCGGGTATTGAATATGACAACAACAATCATCCCGTATGGAGAGTGGAGCGGTATCTCAACAAAGATCTTAGCGGAAACGGGAACTGGGTGCCCAATGGTTATTATCATATTGCATATTTTGACGATCGCATAGAGGTGGTGGAAAACAGCTTACGATTTATTAAATTGGTAAGACCGGTACGTGCAGGTTATTCCTGGAAAGGGAATAGCTATTTGCCGGACAAGCCCTATGAACAATATAAGGTTCTGTTTGATTTTCCCAGCATTCAGGCAAATATGCGCAACTGGAACTATTCCTACACTTCCGTTAACAAAAGAGAATCCATACAAAATCTGCCCGAAATTGATAGTGTCACTACAGTGGAGCAGATCAATGTTTCTACATTTATTCCGGACGATTTTGAACTGGGCTCTTCACAGCAGATTTCCGGCAATTATGCTTCAAGGGAATTATCTGTTGAAAAATACGCAGGCGGAATTGGCCTTGTTTTACGTGAGCAGTCTCTTTGGGAATACCAAATCTTCAATACTACAACAACTGAAATCCGGGGCTTCTATCTTAAAATGTGGCGCGTAAACCAATAAGCATTCTCCTTGTTAATATATCATGCACAAAAATGCTTCCGTTAAGTTGACCATCGTATGTATCTGGTTACTACTACAGATAGCCGTTTTATTTTCGGAAACAAATGCGCAAATCAGAAAAGTCATTTTCCTAAAAGATAAAAATCAGACTGCTTATTCACTATCAAAGCCGCTGGAATACCTTAGTCCGCGAGCAATAGACAGAAGAGCAAGATATAATATTGCCATCGACAGTTCTGATCTTCCCGTTAACCCGGCTTATATAAATACCATTGCCGGATTGAATAATCTGAATATAATCGGAGCTTCAAAATGGCTGAATGCTATTATTGTTGAATGTAGTGACGCTGCTACGCTGATGCAAATAAGCAATCTGCCCTTTGTTCAAAATGTGCAAAATATTGCACTCAGAAAAACGAGAAGCAGCGAAAGAAAAAACATTATTGAAACAGTTACAAGTCCCGCAGAATTCAACAGCAGAAGGCTTCGCAATCTGTCTGATGTTTTTGATTATGGCCCTGCCGAAGGACAGATAAAAATGCACAATGGCCATCTGCTGCATAATATTGGTGCTCAGGGGGAAGGTATGCTGATCGCATTTTTTGATGCCGGATACTTTCAGTTCGATAACAATAGATTTATGGACAGTGCCCGTTTACAGGGAAGAATTATGGCGACCAGAGATTTTTACAGTAATGATGATCTGGTAAGTGATGATGATGCACATGGGTTATTTTGTTTGTCGGCCGTAGGAGGAAATATACCCGGAGAATATGTTGGCAGCGCTCCCCTCGCTTCTTTTTTGCTCCTTAAAACAGAAGATGTACGATCGGAACAAATTATTGAAGAATATATGTGGGGACTGGGTGCCGAATTTGCAGACAGCTGTGGAGCAGATGTGTTTTCTTCATCTGTAGGCTACACCACTTTTGATGATCCGTTGCAAAATCATAATTATAATGAACTGGATGGTAATACGGCGATTGTTACGCGCATGGCCGACAAAGCAGCAAGGAAAGGGATTTTAGTGGTAACCAGCGCCGGGAATGAAGGCGGATCTTCATGGAAATATATCGGCACACCTGCTGATGGAGACAGCGTATTTGCAGTGGGGGCGGTAAATGCTCAAAAACAAATTGCAGGCTTCTCCTCTTTCGGACCAACATCAGACGGAAGAATAAAACCCAATGTTGTAGGTCTTGGCGTTGGTACAGCCTTAGCGGGGACTAATCAATCCGTTATTTATTCAAGCGGAACATCCTACTCTACCCCCACTTTGGCAGGACTGATGGCCTGTTTCTGGCAATTTTTTCCGGAATTGAACAACGCACAACTGATGAAGCTGATACAGGCATCTTCAGATCGTTACCCATCACCCGATCCGCAGTATGGTTATGGCATTCCCGATATGGCTAAAGCACTGGCAACCGTGATTCAAAAGAAAGCAGGCATGGACATAACGCTATCTGAATGCAATGCTGAAATCAAATGGCAGAGTTTTGATACCGAAGGAATGGCTTACGTGATTCAGAAAAAATATGCCAACGAAACAAACTATACACCTCTCGACACCTTTTATGCTATCAGAAAAAAATGGGGCATAAGCAATTATCTTTTCCAGGATAACTTTATCGACAACGATGCCGCTTATCGCATTATTCAGGTATTAGACACCAGCCGTATCAAGCCCATAAATTTTATACTTGACTCCGCTGCCGTTTCTGTTACCAGCTTATGCAAAAATACGGACATCACCCTCTTCCCCAATCCTGCCAAAAACATCTTTACGATTAAATTCGGAATGATCTCCGGCTACAATAAATTACAGGTAGATATCATGAATAGCCAGGGGCAACAAATAAAAACCATTCACCTCTCCAAGCCTACCGGTTTATTTATATCTCCCCCTATAAACATTAATGGATTATCAAAGGGCACCTATATCGTAAACATATCGGAGAACCATAACCGATTATTCAAGCAAAAACTGATCGTCCAATAAATATCCATATCGCTGTACACATTTCTGTGAACAACTTTTTTCAAAAAATTCTACAGCTTGTTGCAAATTGAGCAGGTGATCAAAATATTGAGATGAAGGAAACCAAAGAAATCGCAGCACTGCTCCAGCTTATTGACGATCCCGATGAAGAAGTATATCATTCCGTCAGAAAGAAACTGATTTCTTTTGGCAAGGAAGTCATTCCTAATCTTGAAGACATTTGGGAAACTACTGCAGATCCCGTAATTCAGGAAAGAGTGGAACTATTAATTCACGGTGTGCAGTATGAAGATGTCAAACAAAAATTTGCACAATGGATTACACTCGATAACCCCGATCTGTTATCAGGTGCCTGTATATTAAACAGCTATCACTTCCCCGAATTATCTGTGAGTAATATTGCACAACAGATTGAAAAGCTAAGAAGAAATATCTGGCTGGAGTTAAATCCCTACCTCACCCCTCTCGAGCAAACCAATGTACTCACCGGCATTATTTTTCAGTATTGCCATTTTACACAGAAGTCGCTCGATTATAATCGCCCTACTGATTTTTTACTGGCGCCCCTGCTAGAAACCAAAAAAGGAAACAGTTTAATTTTAACAATCCTGCAGTTGATTCTGGCAGACCTTTCTGAAATACCGCTCAAGCTGTTACAAATTCCGGGACAACTTATTCTTGGTTATGTCAAAAAAGAAGAAAAATTTAGCGAGCAGAACGAACCGGAACATATCCCTTTCTTCATAGATGGCGGCAGCGGTCAGATATTTTCATATAGTGATATCATGAAATATCTTAAGACCAATGAACTATCATGGGAAGCGTCTTACTTTGAATCGTTGACTAATCAGGAAATAATTGCCATACTCATTGAGCAATATGCCTCCTGCTTTGATAATGACCATACAAATTACAAAAGGGCAGAACTGATCAAACTTGCAACAATGCTCAGAGCTGAAATTTAGTGCTTGCTCAACTATATTTCAGAAGTTTCAGTTTCTCTTGATGAGATCAGCTCCCTGCCATTTTTAATTGACGACTTTACTTTGTTTGCCAGATCACGGCTCTTGTCTTTAATCTGATTGCGCAGATCTTTCCCTTTTGCAGGAGCCAGTAATACACCAGCAATAACACCTACGGCAGCGGCCGCCAGCAGTCCGATTACATAATTCTTTTTCATAAAAAAATTTAGGTTAATGAATAACCAAATGTATGATGAGATACACGCCTCATCCGATGACAGCAATCATCTCATTGTGTGATTTGCTGATATAATTTTTCCACGAGGCGGTAGGTGGCAGGGCAGTATTCCACATTTTGTTTGTACACGTGTACCCACTCCGTAAATTGTTTTTTGGTATGATGGGGAAAGCCGGCACAATCTGCAGGACGTACGGCATAAATACTGCACTTATTGGTTGTAAGATCTAAAAACTGACAAGGTTGTTTTTTGTTCATCCAGTCACCGGTGCTTCTTTCCTTATACAACCACTTCTCTTTAAATGCATCGGGACTCATTTTAAGATGCGCCGCAATTCTTTTGATATCTGTATTGGTAAAAGTAGGCGTCATGGTTTTGCAACAGTTGGCACAATCCAGACAATCGGTTTCTTTCCATACTTGCTGATCCGCTTCCTTCACCATTGCTGCCAGTCCTTTAGGTTTCGTTGTTTCGAGACGGGTTAAAAAATAACGATACTTTCTTCTGTTGCGTTGCATCATTCTTTTGATAGCAGGGAGATGAAAAGACGAAGATTTCATTGACGAAACTTAATGGTTAAAGAGGCTACGAAAATAAAGGATTGAAAGCGATTCACGGAATTTAATTATGTATTCCCGCAATATAAACTTGTAAATTGCGTCATAGTAACTACATGTGGCAGCCCATCAAAAAAGGATTTAAGGTTTATCTCCAGCTCGAGAAATCGCTCAGCGACCATTCTGTTCAAGCCTATTTGCATGATGTGAATTTACTGACCGGTTATATGGAACTGCATCAGCTATCCATAAATCCCGAACAGGTCACGCTTAATCATCTCCAGGATTTTTTGAAATACGTTGCCGAGCTTGGTCTGAATGCCTCCAGTCAGGCAAGGATATTATCGGGATTGCGTCAGTTTTTCAAATACTGCTTAATCGAACAGATCATCAAATCAGATCCATCTGCATTGGTAGATGCGCCCAGACTCAAAAGAGCACTTCCGGATGTATTAAGCTTTGAAGAGATTGAAAGAATGCTGCAAGCCATCGACTTCAGCAAGCCGGAGGGTGGGCGTAATAAAGCAATCCTCGAAACGATGTACAGCTGCGGACTTCGCGTGAGTGAAGCTATCAACCTAAAAATATCGCAACTCTATCCAGATCTTGGCTTCATCCGGGTTACCGGAAAGGGAGACAAGGAAAGATTAATACCCATTGGATCAAGTGCCATCAAGTATATTAAGATTTATAAAGAGGAAATCCGGATACATCAGTCCGTGCAAAGAGGAAAAGAAGACTTCTTGTTTTTAAACAGAAGAGGCGCGCCACTGAGCCGGGTAATGGTATTTATAATTATTAAGGAACTGGCAAAAGCCGCAGGCATTACCAAAAATGTTTCGCCTCACACTTTTCGTCATTCTTTTGCAACGCATCTGGTAGAAGGAGGAGCCGATCTGAGAGCCGTACAGGAAATGCTCGGACACGAAAGCATAACGACAACAGAAATCTATACCCATCTCGACAGAGAGTATTTAAGAAAAACACTTGAGCAGTTTCATCCGGGTTTCGGAAAGTAAAGCCTGATTTTTTACCTACTTTTACAATCCTTCAAACAATTTTTATAAACGAGTGTAATTATGCTCTAAAACATTGCCAATGAAAAAATTTTTATGGACGCTGGCTGCTTGCAGCTTTATCAACTTTACAAATGCACAAAGCTTAAAAGTACCATTACCCTCACCTGCACAATATCTTAAACAGGATTTTGGGTTGGGAACAATAGAAGTCAACTACAGCAGACCAGGTAAAAAAAACAGAAAAGTGTATGGGGATCTGGTTCCGTTCGGAACGATCTGGCGTACTGGTGCAAATTCAGCAACGACCATCAGC
>JBKDRQ010000137.1:0-2832 GCA_046341135.1 Bacteroidota bacterium | reverse complement strand
CAGTATAAGTAGTAGTTACTGAAGGGCGGGCAATAACTGTTGGCCCGGTCGTTTTATTCAGGCCAGCCGAAGGTGACCATACATAATCAGACGCGCCGGATGCATTTAAAACAATTGAATCCCCCACACAAATTTTTCCTGAGTTAACCATCGTTTTGATAGCAGTATCCACATTCACTACGATATTATCGGATACCGTACAACCTGTTACGGTATCGGTTACTGTAAGCGTGTAAGTAGTAGGAGCGATAGGAGTTGCATTTACTAAAGACGTGTTGGCAGAAGATAAATTAATCGCAGGCGACCACTGATATTTGAGGCCGGGAGCGGGAGGAACACCTAACTGAACGGACTGTCTGAAGCAGACTGATTTATCAGCACCTAAATCCACAGTGGGGGGTGGTATTACTTTAACAACACCTTTGAGTGTATCCAAACAACCAAAATTTGAATAAGGTGTTAATACCAGATTTATTTTAGCGTTGTCCGCCAGTGCCTGTGATACCACCAGATTCTTTCCAGATCCATATCTTATTGAGTAATCTTCGTTATACCATTCATAGGTCTGAAAAGGTCCATTCGGGCCTGTAAAAGAAGTTGTTTGCTGATTGCAGCGTGTATCAATGTTAATTTTATAATTACACTCTATTACATCCACATACGCATAACCGAAGTGCCCCCGCTTTGTACAATCCGTAGTAGTGAAATCAAGATATACCGTTTTTCCCTTGTAGGCTTTCAGGTTAACAAACACTTGCGTCCATGGCAGGTACTTAACGATGGCAAAATTAATAGCGCCGGGAAACTGATTGTTTGAACTGTCAATCTTATAAACACCTGATGTATCAAAAGGCAATACCGGATCAGAGGCCACAAAAGTAAAGTTTACACAGGGAAGTGTATCTCCCCCCTCCTCGTACATAATGGCGGTAAACCTTGGCTGCTCCCCAAAAGTATGCAGATTGTCAGGGTGATTTGGATTTTCCAGTACAACAGCAAATGAAAAAAGAATAGAGTATTCATCACCTGTGTTAGGCACATCTATTTTATATCTTACTGATTCAGATAAAGCATTAGGCAAAGGATCAGGAGATGTCGGATCATTTTCATCACTACCCAACTTCAAAGCATACTGACCTCCGCCATTAGGTGGGTTTACCGGAAAGCCGCCATATTTATCAACCGCGGGCAATGCCTGCCTGTTCATCAGCTCGTGCCTGCTTGCAAGCCCCGCCCCTGCTGACCAGGGTGAAAGATCCTGCGTGAGTATATTCACCTGGCGCGTAACATCGGTAGTAACCTTTCCTGTATTCGTTTCCCAGTTTATAAAATTTCCAAATTCATAATCGAGATTCGGGGGGCAGGATGCCGTTCCCTGTTTGATTCTGGCCTTGATTTGCCCCACTGCAACAGTAGCGCATAAAGTAAGCCATAGTAGCGTAAATAATATAACAAGGTTTTTATTAATCATAATGAAAGCCGGGTAAAAACAGATAACGTTAGCTAAGTTAGTCGATTATGAAGGATCATTAACCATCTCCGTTCATTTTTTTGTATGCCTTAATGAATAAGGCTCCTAAATTTTTATGCGGAGGGATATAGTCCTTGATTAAAACAGAAGCTTTAGGATCATTTTTTACTGAAATCCCTACCTGCTCCCACAAAGGTATCCATTCTATATTTTTACCTGTACGCACTTGTTCATTGATCAATCGCAAAATCGGTTCGTTCACGGAGTAACTGCCCACCTGTTTTGTCGAAATAATATGCGCATCTTCGTTTACGTTCAGAATCTTGGCCAGATTCTGATAGCCCCCACAGGACCCGAGCATTACAATTCGTGAAGATGACATCATCTGCCGAATGGTATACTTTAAATGATAACTATGTCCGCGATGTACCACAATAGATGGCATGATATTGTTGTCAGATAAATACTCCAATAAGTGCTCCTGAGCTTTCTGATCCAGATCCTCTTCATGATCAAGGGGTAAATTTGCATAAATTGTATAAGGCCTCCCCTTTAGCGCATGGATCGTTACCCACTCCGGACCTTTCACAATTTCCCATTCAGTCTTTGACTGAAATAAACTCATGAAATTTTTATAAGAAATCACCCCATCCTCATCACCATAAAAAAATACCTGTTGCACTACTCGCCCGCTGTCGTCTGCCAGCGACTGATAGTCGACCCTGTATACTGATGGAATACCCAGCTCATTTGTCAGATTAACCGTAGAATCTTCAGAAGACTGAAACAGCACATTCAGTATTTTATAAATCATACCTCCCCGCTTATCTCCCGTCTGTAAGCTTCTTTCGTAATTTGATCTTATTTGCTTCTTTAAGAAATTTTTCAGCTCAGTATTGGCAATGCTTCCATAACTGTCTGCCACATCCACTGCATCTTCCAGAGAGCTGGTTCTTTGAAGGCCATTTGTAAAAGCATACATCAACTGTCTGCTCCTGTTGACGGGCATAGCACTCAAAAATTCTTCAAGACGATTATAGTTTGCCGCCATCTTGATAAATTTTTTAAAGCGGTCCATATTGACGGACATGAGCAAGGAATCACTGCGCTTACCGGGCGTGCGCTCCATCATACGCTTAAATAGCTGCGTATAGGTGCTGGTATAAATGACCTCTTCAGTTGATACCAGCAGATAATATATTTCCTGTGGGGTCAACCCTTCCGCCACTTTAAAGCGAACCGGCTCAGAAGCATCATGCCACTCATTCATCACATTTACAAAAGCATCTGAAGCTTGTCGCTTCAGCATATCGTAAAGCGCACTTGCCATCATAATGGTATCACCCGTAAGCATGCGTTGC
>JBKDRQ010000136.1:0-7159 GCA_046341135.1 Bacteroidota bacterium | reverse complement strand
TCCGTAGTCTGTGCATCTGTTTTTCCTGTTTTTTGATCTCTCAGCAGGTACATATAATCATAATAGCCCTGTTTCAGGAAAAGTTTATTTTCATAATACCCTTCCTTTGCATTAAAGTTCATTTGATTTCTTTCTGAAAGCTCATAATTGGTCATTTCTCCAAATATGAACAGATCTTTCCCTTCGTAGGGTTTATTGCCGGGGGGAACATACTTAAATACAGCTGTGGCATAATCAGACTGCCAGTAGGGGTTTTTCCCTTCGATATTATTATGTTGACACAGTCCGTTTGCATCGCGATAATACATATAGCGAAGTCCACTTCTTTCTCCATCGGGAAATAGATACAGGGTTTGACCTCTCTCATTGTAATCTCCTTTTTGAATTCGGTCTGTTTGCAGACGTAAGCTCGTAAGATTTACCCATCTCCATTCCTTTTGTCCGGGGAAAAGGCTTTCGTTTTCCGTATTATATTCCAGGATATGTTGTTTGATAAATGTGGGTTGCAGATTGCGGATCGCATTATCCCAGCGGTAATTCTGCAGGATCACGATTTTAATTTGTTGAAATATATTAGTGGGCTTTATATTTTGTACGTTCACGCTGAACTGTACCTTTTGATGAGACCGAAAAAGAGTATTGTTGAAAGGCTGTATTATATTCATTGCGGCACTTGCTTTATTGTCAACCACAAGAAATCTTTTTGTGAAAGCAAGTTGTTTTGTGTCTCCATTGAGAAATACTTTTAGAATATAATTGCCGCTTCGGGTAGGATATGTGTTTGTGTTTGGTATTTCCGACATATAATGGGTGTAGCGCGTCAGAACGGTGTTGGCATTTCTGTAGGTATTAATTCTCACATTGGAGAATCCCTTCATATAATCAAACTGGCTAAGGTTTGCCTGGGTCCAGTCTGCATTACATAAAATAAAAGTGTAGGAATAATATTTGACATCTGCATCTAAGTCATCAAAGTGTAATTCCAGCCGGGCACTGCTGTTAAGTCGTAGGATGGGGTAGCTCAGCGGATCCCCATAAGGGTGAAGTTTAACAGAATGTATATTGGAGCCGATGATTCTGTCCGTATGCTGCGCAATGACTACGGATACGCAGATGAAGCAAAGGATTGCTGAAATTAATAGTACTTTTTGAATAGGCATGTGTACCGAATCGATTAGTTTTACATTTCATCAAAATTACGTCTTTTGAAGGTTGGGGCATTCTTGGCTAAAAAGATCATTCTGCAAAAACAGCAAGCTTTCTCAGGGTTTGTGATCAGGCTTTCAGTTATTGCTACAGCGTTTAGCGTGGCAATCATGATATTGACGCTGGCATTTGTGGCAGGTTTTCAGGAGGCTATTGCTGAGAAGGTTTTTAGTTTTTGGGGCCATATCAGAGTGCAGCAACACCCTTCTTACTCATCCGACCTTTCGGAAGAATCTCAGAGTTTTAAAAGTGATACCATAACGCAGATTATAAGAAGTAATAAAGAAGTTAGATATGTAGATGTATATGCGACCAAGGCAGCGCTATTGAAGAGTGCGTCAAATATGGATGGCGTTATGCTCAAGGGAGTTGATTCAGGTTTTTCAGTACAGCGTATGAAAAGCTTTATGATTAAGGGGGGCTGGCTATCCTTTGAGTCTGATCGTCCTACAATAATTATATCTGCCTATACGGCAAGGCTACTTTCTTTGGATGTGGGAGATAAAGCTTACCTGTATTTCATGAATAATAATACAGAAGCGCCCAGAATAAGAGCCGTAAAAGTGGCAGGTATGTATAAGACGGCTATTGACGAATATGACAGAAGTTTTGCTATCGTAGATCTGAGTATGATTCAGACCTTGCAGGATTGGAATAATCAACAGATTTCAGGGTACGAGATTACCCTTCATAATTATCATGCAGACAGGCAGATGGTAAATCATTTGCTTGATGTAATGCCCCTTTCCTGGTTTGCTAATTCTTTAAGAGACATTTATCCCAATATATTCGACTGGCTGGATTTACAAGATGTCAACAGAACGCTGATCATTGTCATTATGTGTATTGTTGCGGTCATTAATTTGATATCATGCCTGATGATTCTGGTTTTGGAACGCAGTAAGATGATTGGATTGCTGAAAGCCCTTGGTGCAGAAAATGGACTGGTACAGCAAATCTTCTGGAGGCATGGATTGTATATTAGTCTGAAAGGAGTATTATGGGGTACTTTGTTGGGTGTATTGCTATGTATGATACAACAGTATACCGGCATCATCCGGTTAGATGAATCAGCATACTATCTTCGTGTTGCCCCTGTAAAATTGATAGGGTGGCATGTTTTGCTGATAGATGCAGGAACCGTACTTGTTTGTTTTCTTGTTTTACTGTTGCCCTCCCTCCTGGTAAGAAATATTCAGCCTGTTAAAGTGCTTCGGTTTGAATAAGAATTAATTATTTTATTTTACTGCTTCCGAGATAGCTGTATTCAGAAAGAAACGGATCCGGTTCAATTATATTTTTCACAACATACTGATGACTTTTGCATATCCTGAAAAGCTCAGACTTAATTTTTTGCTTATACGAGCTGTAAACAAATATTTGTAAACCGCCGGCAAATAAAAGCGAGGTGAGTCCAAGAGCACCGGTATGCACCGCATTTCCTTTATAAAATTCAATGAGGAATAATATAATGAAGAATAAGGATGCAATGCTTAGGGTAGCGCCGAAAACCACCAGGGTTTTTACAAATCCGGGTAAGTTTTTTTGTAACGCTTGTTTAGAGGTGTTATATAAATTTTCTTGTGTATAGCGTATGTTCTTTCTTAAAGCTTTTCTGTTTTTATATGCAACATCTGTTATCTGATAGCTGGACCAGGCGAAGTAATGATCCGGAAAAAAATGTTTTTCCTTGATGAACAGAATATCATGTATGACTGATTTTTTAAAACCCCTGAATTCAGTAAGGTTTGCTATTTCATTTTTGGAACGAAGCTTGTTTATGAAATAATAAAGAGCGTCCATTGACCATTTTTGAAGCAGTGAAACGCGTTGCTTGTTACTGATCACTGCGTTGGCTATATCCCAACCATTTTCCAGTTCAAATAATAACTTATTAATAGTGGCTGGAGGATGTTGCATATCGCTCCCCATAATCACTATATATTCGCCGGTGGCATAGTCTAATCCGGCCATTACGGATGCTTCTTTGCCGAATTGTTTGGTTAAAACAATACATTTTACCCTTTCATCCCTTTTGGTGAGGGTTTCTATTTCTCTGCCGGTAGCATCTTCGCTGCAGTCATTTACCCATATTAACTCAAATGATTGCGGAATATGCTTAATCAGTTCATAATAAAAAGGGATCACGTGCTCAGCATCGTTACGAATGGGTACGATTACGGATAAGAGAGTTCTCATTTTCAATGGGTTTAGGATACGGATTAAATAAAAAACCGATTGCAAAATACAATCAAAGCTTTGGCTGTGGTAGAGGGTTATTGGGTGATTTTATGGACCGTAATTTTACGGTTTTTCTTTAAGCTGGTGGCTCCGCAGAATGTATTTGCCAACAATATCAAATTCAAGATTCACTTCTGTGCCAATATGGATAGAAGCAATAGTGGTGTGTTCAAAAGTGTAGGGGATAATCGCTACGGAAAAATGGTTGTCATCTACCTTAAAAGCCGTCAGGCTGATACCATTCACACAAATTGATCCTTTTTCAACAATGAGTGCGGCGAAGGCCTGCGGAAATCGGAAACGGTACTCCCAGCTTCCGGAAAGTTCTTCTTTTTCTGTACATATACCAATACCATCAACATGCCCTTGCACAATATGGCCATCCAGCCGGCCACCAAGGGGTGTGCATCTTTCCAGGTTGACTTCGGTATTTTCTTTCCAGGATTTAATATTTGTTTTCAGAATGGTTTCTGCAATGGCTGTAACCTTATGTACACCATTATCCAATGATTCCACGGTAAGGCAAATACCTTCATGGGCCAAACTTTGATCTACCTTTAAAGAGGTATAAATGGGGGAGGAAATCCAAAAACTTTTGTTATCCCCTTTTGTCTCAGTTTTTTTTATGATGCCCTTACATTCAATAATTCCGGTAAACATGGGTGCAAATTAGTTGAAAATCACAACCATCAATCTGCTGAATCTTTCAATTTTGTAATATCAGGCAAACCCTCTATCTTTGCCGTCCTAAAATAAACCGGGAGGTATTTAATTATGCTTATTATTGATTCTAAAGACTGCGAAAACATTGATAAGGCGCTTAAAAAGTACAAGAAAAAATTCGAGAAGAGCAAAGTACTTCTTCAATTAAGAGAGCGTCAATCTTTCACTAAGCCTTCAGTAAGAAGAAGAGGGGAAGTGCTTAAAGCGATCTACAAGCAACAAATCGTAAGCGGCAAGATAGAGCTGTAAGAATTTCAAATATTTCCAATAGCCGTGAATTTTTTGTAAATTCACGGCTATTGTATTTATATGGATCCTGTAATCAATAAGGAGCAGCAGGCTTTTACAGACTATCTGAAATTCGAGAAGCGTTATGCCCGGAATACGGTTGACTCATACGCTTCAGATCTTCATTTTTTCTTTACCTATCTGGCTGATCAGTATGAAGTTGCTGAGGTAAATGAAGTACAGGCTTCAATGATCAGGGGGTGGCTGGCTTCTATGAAAGAACAAAATCAGTCAGCAAAATCAATCAACCGGCGTATTTCGGCAGTTAAATCCTTTTACAGGTTTTTGGAGCGTAAAGCACTCATTTCAATAAATCCGACTACCATGATTTCGGCACCTAAGGTCAATAAAAGATTGCCGGTTTATGTTGAAATGAAAGATATGGAAACCCTTTTCCGGCATATTGAGTTTCCGGATAACTGGACCGGCAGACTTGAAAGATTAATTTTTGCCATCTTCTATGCCACTGGCATACGATTAAGTGAGTTGACGGGCATGAAGGAGTCGCAGGTAGACTTATCCAAAAATCAATTCAAAATCCTGGGCAAAGGCAATAAGGAACGTGTGATACCGATCTCAGCCGAGTTAAATTTGATGATACAGCACTATTTGGGTGATAAAAAAACAGTCATCAATCAATTAGAAGGGGAGTATTTATTAGTAAATGAAAAAGGGAAAGGACTGCATCCCCGCTACGTACAGAGCGTTATAAAAAAATATCTGGAATATGTGACTACTATTGAGAAGAAAAGTCCGCATGTGCTGCGTCACAGCTTTGCTACCCATCTAATGAATAACGGTGCTGAATTGAATGCCGTGAAGGAGCTTTTAGGCCATAGCAGTTTGGCGGCAACACAGATTTATACCCATAATACCATTGAGAAGCTAAAAGATATTCATGCCCGTGCCCATCCAAAATCTTAAGGTGATGGTGATTGAAAAAAGATTATTTGATTTTTTATTTTTTTCGAAAATTTATTTAACTTGTAAAGCTACCTGAAATACTTATTCAGGGAAAACCATTTTTTTAACTGTTAAAAATTTAGATCCTATGACTGTGGACATTCAAACCGTGCGATTTGATGCCGATTCCAAATTGTTAGAACATGTTAATTCAAAACTGCAAAAACTGAGTAATTTTCATGACCGTATTGTGCGGGTGGAAGTTTTTCTGAAGCTGGACAATGTAGTACACAACATTAAAGACAAAATTGCTGAAATCAAGTTGCATATACCGAAGCAGCAATTATTCGTCAAGCATTCCTCTAAGTCTTTTGAACAGTCTTTTGATGAGGCGCTCACATCAATCATAAACCAATTAAAACGAAAGAAAGAAAAACATTTATAGTTTTCGTAATTTATATAACCCCCGAAAATTTCGGGGGTTTTTTCATGATTTTCCCGAGTTAAAAATTTTGCGGTTTGATGAATTCCTTTACCTTTGCCTTCCCAAAAACAGGGGATGGCTATTTTTTTAGTCATTTTAGTTCTTTGTTAGAAGTATTTCGTACTTAATTGCCACTTTAGCTCAGCTGGTAGAGCAGCTGATTTGTAATCAGCAGGTCGTTGGTTCGAGTCCGACAAGTGGCTCTGATTTTCGAATACAGCCGGCTTGCAGTCGGGTTGTTGCGAGGGCAGGTTCCAGAGCGGCCAAATGGGGCGGACTGTAAATCCGCTGTCTTTCGACTTCAGAGGTTCGAATCCTCTCCTGCCCACAGCTTATCTTAGGATAAGCCAGGGCGCAATATTAGTAAGTGCGTGACTTAACCAGCGGGAGTAGCTCATTTGGTAGAGCGGTAGCCTTCCAAGCTTCAGGTGGCCGGTTCGAGCCCGGTCTCCCGCTCATAAAGTTCTTTTACATAAGTTGTTGATGTGAGTAAGACTCACTGCACTACCAGCCGTTGTAGCTCAGGGGTAGAGCACTTCCTTGGTAAGGAAGAGGTCGTGAGTTCAATTCTCATCAACGGCTCAAAGCGTTGAGAAAGATTTTGGGTAGAGCATCCCGACATGAGTCGGGAAGGTCGTGAGTTCAATTCTCATCAACGGCTCAGCATAAACTTAAAAGTCTAAACTTAAAATTTAAAAGTTGGAAGAATGATTGACTTATTTTTCATCCTATTTTTAACTTTTAACTTTCAACTTTTAACTTTTAACTTGTTTCACCATTTTGTAAACTATAATTAAAAACAAATAAGATGTCTAAAGAGACCTTTAAGCGGGAGAAACCGCACGTAAACGTAGGTACCATCGGTCACGTTGACCATGGAAAAACCACTCTGACTGCTGCGATCACAGACATCCTTTCTAAGAAAGGTCTGGCGCAAGCAAAAAAGTATGATGAAATCGATGGCGCTCCTGAAGAAAAAGAGCGTGGTATCACCATCAATACTGCACACGTAGAATATCAAACAGCCAATCGTCACTATGCGCACGTTGACTGTCCTGGTCACGCCGACTATGTTAAAAATATGATTACAGGTGCGGCTCAGATGGACGGTGCTATTCTTGTGGTAGCTGCTACGGATGGTCCTATGCCTCAAACGAAAGAACACATTCTTCTGGCACGTCAGGTAGGCGTTCCTAAGATTGTTGTTTTCATGAATAAAGTAGATCTGGTTGATGATCTTGAATTATTGGAACTAGTTGAAATGGAAATCCGTGATTTATTAAGCTCTTACGGATTTGATGGTGACAATACACC
>JBKDRQ010000135.1:0-8329 GCA_046341135.1 Bacteroidota bacterium | reverse complement strand
GAATTGATAGGTGTTCTTTAAATCATTCAGCAGATTCAGTATCTGCGCCTGAATATGTACATCCAGGGCAGAAACAGATTCGTCCCATATAATAAAATCGGGTTGAAGCGCCAATGCTCTGGCAATAACAATGCGCTGCCGCTGACCACCACTAAACTGATGCGGATAGCGGCTGTAATGATCAGGATCCAGCTGTACTTTCTTCAGCAATTCTCTTACGTATTCCTGTGCATCTTTTCGTTTTGAAAAAGTTTTGTTGGTTAATAGAGGCTCTTCAATTGCCTTGCCAATTTGTAAAGTCGGATTTAGTGAGGAATACGGATCCTGGAAAACAATCTGTATTTCGCGGTGACTTCCTTTCCATTCTTTTTTGGTGGGGAAAATATGGCTTTTGCCATTAAAATAAATACTGCCCGAACTTGGCTGAATTAATCCGAGCAATGCACGGGCGAATGTGGTTTTACCGCAGCCGCTTTCTCCAACGAGGCCTATGGTTTCTCCTTTGTAAATAGTCAGATCAACATGTTTCACCGCTTCAAAAAATGTAGGTCTGCTTTTCCAAAAATATTTTTTATTCGTAAATCTGATGCACAGATCCTCAACATTCAGTATTGGGGCTGAGACTTCTGTATTATTTTTTGCATTGTTTAATGTCTCTTCAATTAATTCCTTTTCGAAGCTATTACTGTCTGCAATTTGTTTCTCTGACTGAATAATGATTCTTTCTCCTTTCTTGAAATGAATGGGGCGGCAGGCTAATAATGATTGAGTATAGGGATGTGTGGGATGGGTAAAAAGCTGTTGGGTTTTTTGATATTCCACCATCTTTCCGTTTTGCATCACCATTACTTTGTCTGCAATATTTTCTACAATGCCCAGGTCATGACTGATGAAAATCATTCCCATACCGGTCTCTTTTTGCAATGAGGAAAGCAAAGTCAAAATTTCTTTTTGCGTAAGTGTATCCAGTGCGGTGGTAGGCTCATCTGCAATCAGCAGTCCGGGTTTATTACACATGGCCATAGCAATCATCACTCTTTGTTTCTGTCCTCCGCTCAGCTGATGCGGAAACTTATGAAGGGTTTCTTTGGGGAAAGGGATGCGTACTTTTTCCAACCATGATAATGCCTCCTGTTGAGCGGATAGCTTATTAGTCTGACGGTGTGCATATATAGCTTCAGTGAGTTGTTGGCCAATCCGCATTAATGGATTCAGAGAGCTCATAGGTTCCTGAAAGATCATAGCCATTTCATTACCGCGTATAGATTGCAATTCTTTTTTGTTGCAGGATAGTAAGTTGACGGTATGGCCATCTTTTTTTGTAAGTGTGACAGAACCTTTGCAATTAAAATTGTTGGCTTGCAGCAATTGCATGATTGCTTTTGCTGTGAGGGATTTTCCCGATCCGGATTCACCGACGATGGCAATGGTTTCTCCATGGAAAACCTGGAAGGAAAGATTGTGAATAAGCGCTCTGCCATTGAATTTATCATGAAGACAAACCTGTAAATTTTCAATAGTAATAATAGCATCACGCATTCATGTAAAAATAAGCTAATATTGAGGTAGTTTTTGGTTAATATTTCAACTTTGAATTTGTTTATCAACTGAATTGACTCATGCTTCCACTACGTTTCGCTGATCCGGATTTTCAGATGAGAAAGAAAGATGATCATGCTCAGCTTTTTGATCGTATCAGAAAAAAATGGGTAAAGATTACGCCGGAAGAGTGGGTGCGTCAAAATATGGTTGTCATGCTGATCAATGAACTGAAAATATCTTCGGCTCATATTGGTGTTGAAAAGGAGATTATAGTGGGGGAACTTAAAAAAAGATTTGACATTCTGGTATATGATCAAAGTTATGAGCCCTGGATGCTGATTGAATGTAAGGCGCCGGAAGTGATGCTCTCTGAAAAAACAGCAGCACAAATGCTCAATTATCAGCAAGTACTACGGGCAAGGTATATGGTGATTACGAATGGTAACAATGCCATGGGATGGGAATATTATACGCATCAATTATTTGAAATGCAATCCTGGCCAAGTCTCAGTATATAATCTATCCTTTACAAATTTTTCAAAAACTCCATTACATCCACTCCGTCTGCATAATCTGTGAGGGAGGGCTCCTGTGTTTTTCCAAAAGGAATTCCTTGTTTACCTACAACCACCTGTATTTCGGGGTTTTGTTTAAGTTGATGGCTCACGGAGTCAGCATCTTTATAGTATGAATAGTGTAAGGTGCCGATGGGAGAGAAGGGTTGCTGGTTTTCTATGAGAACGATACTGTCGTTTGTCATGTAATACATATTATTCATAAGGTAGATAGCCAGCTGGTAGTCGAAGTTGTTTTTATATTTATGATGATCAAAGTAGTGTTTGTATTTCTTCAGTGCATGGAGAAGCGGGATGAAGTCGTAGTTTTCGGGCACCATAATTTGCGTTACATTTCTGCAGCCCAGTCCAAAATACATCATAATATCATCGGCCAGTGCTTCAAGTTCTTTGGTATTTTCTTCGCCGGTAAGTACGGCTACGGAGGTTCTGTTTTTTCGGATAATGGAGGGGTATTTACCAAAGTAATAGGAGAAGTAACGCGCGCTGTTGTTGCTGCCTGTGGCTATGTAAGCGTCACAGTTATTCAGTCTTTCTTCAAATGAAATGTAAGAGCGTATTTCCGGATTCCATTCGCTCATTTTTTCTACAATATGCCGGATCAGCACATCGTCTTTTGAGGATAATTTACATAGGGCATGATGTCCGCTGATGAATACGCAAAGTAAATCGTGAAAACCAACCATCGGGATATTGCCCGCCATAATAATGCCGATTTTTTTGGGGCTTTGAATCTCTTGTATAGCATAGCTTTCTGCCCATTTGCTTAATAAATCAGGGTTAAGAAAATGAGTAGCAATTGAGGCGGCCGCTTGATTTATGTTAAACGGAGTAAACCAGGGATTTTTCAGATAGGCGTTTTGAACAGCCTCCGACCATGAGTTGTTTTCATTTACGGATTGCTGATTTGTCAAATATTTACCCAGTTTATCCAAAATTTCTATCCTTTCCTGTAGATACATTCAATCCTTTGGTTTAATTTTGAGCTGCAAAATTACATCTTACTGAAACCAACAAATAATTTATTATGGCTATAAAAATTACTGATGAGTGTATTAACTGCGGAGCTTGCGAGCCCGAGTGTCCCAATAATGCTATTTATGAAGGAGGTGTGGAGTGGGCGATTGAAGACGGCACTTCTGTGAAAGGTGATTATACATTAATTGACGGTACGGTAGTGGATGCTGCATCCAAGCAGTCTCCTGTCAGCATGGATACCTATTATATTACGCCGAATAAGTGTACTGAGTGCCAGGGCTTTCATGAGGAGCCTCAGTGTGCGGCGGTTTGTCCGGTAGACTGCTGTGTGCCTGATGAATTGTATCGTGAAACGGTGGAGGAGTTGCTGGAAAGGAAAGATCGTTTACATCTGTAAGCAAACAATAAGATATAAAGTTTAAGGTGAAGAATTTTCTTCACCTTATTTTTATTAATAAATGATTCAATTTAATGAAGCCTAAAATTGCTCTTGTAACGGGAGGGTATTCCGGAGAAGCTGTTGTTTCGTATAAATCTGCGGACACAATACAAGCCAATATTGATGCCGCCGAGTTTGATGTTTACAGGATTGATATTGCAAAAGAGGGCTGGTATTATGATAAAGGGGAAGGTGTGAGAATGCCTGTTGATAAAGCTGATTTTTCTGTTGTTGAGGAAGACGGGAGCAGGGTTTGTTTTGATGCGGTGTTTATTGCGTTGCACGGAACACCCGGTGAAGATGGCAGACTGCAAGGTTATTTCGATTTGATTGGATTGCCTTATACCTCCTGTAACGCTGCTACTTCGGCAATTACTTTCAATAAAAGTTATACAGTTGGCGTTGCTGCATTTTCAGGTATTGCCGTTGCCCCCAGTGTATTATTGTTTAGACAGGATAGCTGGTCTGCTGATGAGGTAGCTGCTCGTTTTGCTTTTCCTGTTTTCGTGAAGCCTAACAACGGAGGCAGCAGTATAGGGATGAGCAAAGTGCTTGAGTCTTCTCAACTGGAATCAGCCATACATCGTGCTTTTAAAGAAGATGATCAGGTGTTGGTAGAGCAAATGATTGAAGGTAGAGAGTTCACCATTGGTGTTTTCAGAAAAGGTAATGAAATTATCACGCTGCCAATGACGGAGATATTATTAAATGAGGGAGTATCATTTTTTAATTTTGAAGCCAAATATGAAGGCAAGAGTGTAGAAGTTACTCCGGCAGCGGCAAGCCCGAAGCATTTTCAAAAAATTGAAGAGGCTGCCAAAAAGATTTACCGGATATTTAACTGTTCAGGTATTGTGAGGATTGATTTTATATATCATGAAGCTACGGATACGCCGTACATGTTGGAAATAAATACGGTGCCGGGTCAAAGTGCTGCGAGCATTGTGCCGCAGCAGGTGAAAGCTTATGGTTGGTCACTGAAGCAGTTTTATGGTTCATTGTTAAAACAAATACTTCCCTGATCGTAATAATTATTTAATGTATTTTAATCGTGTTTGATTTTATAACAAAAAGATCCTTTGCCTTCAACTTAATAGCAGCGATTATACTAGCGCTGTTGATGTTATTTGCTTTTTTTCAGACTTTAGACTGGTTGACTTTGCATAATAATTATGTTAAAGTTCCTGATATAATGGGTAAAAAAGCTGAGGATGCAATTAAAATTCTGGAGGAGCAAGGATTTGCGGTGGAAGTGCAGGATAGTGTGTTTTTTGATACGGCAGCTCCGCTTACTGTTATGAAACAATTACCGCTACCTAATGAAGTTGTAAAGTCTAACAGAACGATTTATCTCACCATAAATCGTATTCAGGCTCCTTTGGTGGTGGTGCCTAATTTTATGGGGCAGACTTTCAGAAGTGTAGAGATGCAGCTCAGAACCTTAGGATTTAAATTGGGAGATACTATCTATAAGCCTGATTTTGCCATTGGTTCTGTGCTTGAACAAATTTACAAGGGGGCTCCGGTAAGGCCAGGTACAAGTATACCCATGGGTAGTAAAATTGATCTTGTATTGGGTGCGGGTATTTTGCAGGATGAACTTCCTGTTCCGGGTTTGCTGGGAATGACTTTTGCAGAGGCCAAAATAATGCTTGAGCAAAATGGATTATTGCTGGGTGCGGTTGTGGTGGATGGTAATGTAGGGGATAGCACAAATGCATTTGTTATCAGGCAGCATCCACCGATAAAGAATGAAGAAGGCAATACCATGTTGATCAGGGGCGGGCAATTGATGGATTTGTGGATCAGTATGGATAAGAGTAAGATTGATACAGCCCAGTTAAATATGATGCCTGCTGTGACTGAGCCATTAACGGAAACTGAACTTTAAAATTATGAATACGATTAGTGTTGAAGAATTAAAGCTCCGTATTGATGCCGGCGAAAAAATTAATCTCGTGGATGTGCGCGAGCCTGATGAGCATGAGCATTTTAATATTGGAGGTGTTCTGCTGCCTCTAGGTGATCTTATGAGCATGCAGACGGATGAAATAGATCATCTGAAAGATGAAGAAATAATTTTTTATTGCAGAAGCGGGAACAGAAGTGCCCATGCCTGTCAAGCTGCTGAAATGATGGGCTTCTCTAATCCTGTTAACTTAACAGGAGGAATGCTGGCATGGGCAGATAAATTTGGACAACAATAAACGAATACTTACAGTTTTATATTCACGCCAATCATCCCGTTTCTTCCTGCCTTAGGAAAGAAGAAGTTTTCTGTAACCAAATTTTCATCATAAATATAACTATAGGTATATCCATTCGTTTCATATAGCAGATTCCATATGTTATTCAATTGAACAATAATAGATGCTTTGCGAATTTTATTACCTGTTATACCCCATGTCCAGCGAAGGTCCTGGACAAAATATCCGTTTAATTTTCTTTTTTCGTTTGCTGTATTATCCATAAACTGATCGGACACAGCTTTGCTGATCAGGCTCAAACTGATTTCATCTGAGGGTTTTACATGTAAGCTCCAGCTGCCTACCCAATCAGGGGAAAAGCTCATAGGCGTAGAGGTGTACTCTTTACGTTTTTGCTCAATCAGATCAAAATTTGCATCGTAAGAAGGGGTGAAATCAGTATAGTTTAATATACGGTTACGGCTCCACGTTAGATTCCCTTCTGTCTCAAGCCATCTGTTGATTTTATAGGCGCCCTGTAGCTCAATACCCAGCCTGTAGCTATTAGGCACATTCGCTCTTACCGCATCTCCTACATCATTAATGCGTCCGGTCAGCACCAGCTGGTCTTTGTATCTCATATAAAAAACATTCACATTCCAGTTGTATTTATAGGAGGTTTTCGTGATCCCTGTTTCGATATTGTGTAATTGTTCGCGCAAGGGTCTTGAACTAGTTGCCTCTCTTTCAAAATCGTCTCTGTTGGGTTCTTTATTACCCAACGCGTACGATGCATAGACAGTGTAGTTATTTTTTCTATATGTAATGCCGAATTTGGGATTGATAAAATGATAGGTTTCATTAACAATTACATCCGGATATTTGCGCGTGCCGGTAAATTGGTATACTACATTTCTGTATTGAAGATCTGAAAATAATTCAAGTTGTTCGCTCAGCCGATGCGTCCATTTAAGGAAAGTATTTATATCATCTTTTCGCGCAGTAAAATCATACCATTTATAGTTTTGTGGTATATTGAATTGCGCCCATGGAATCGTGCCAAAATGATCTCCGTCGTAACGACTGATTCCTCCACCCAGAATAAATTCATTTTTTCCTTTGGTGTATTGCAGGGAGTATAAGCCACCATAAAAATCATTGTCTAATTGAAGTCTGCGTACTAAATCTGTTCTTCTGATGGTGATGCCATTGATTTCAAAATTGGGGAGCCCATAGCTGCTGAATCGATTGTTGTTTCGATATTGCTCGTAATACCCTGCTCCTTTTGAATAAAATAATGAAAGGTTGGCTTTTATATTTTTATTAAAAGCATGGTTTAGAAAAAACTGATAATGATCCTGCTGATAGTTGTCTGTTTGATTATCATACAGGTATACATTGAGCCTTCTGGGGTTGGCATTAAACAGATTAGCTGAATCTTTTGGAGTGAAGTAGAGTACACCTATGTTATTGTAGTAGTGATTGAGTAACTGTTCAGGCTGATTTCTAAGTTTTGCTTCAGGGATACCATTCCAGGCCTGATATGTTTTTTCTTTTCCGCTTAAGATATTAAATCGGATAGATGTTTTTTCATCAATGTAAGCGCCACTTAGATACATCGACTTAAGATCAGTTCTTCCCCGATCAATAAATCCGTCACTGCTGATCTGACTTAATCGGGCATCAAATGTAAAATGGTTGTTGATAAGTCCGGTTCCGGCTTTTAACGTATTCTTTAATGTGTTGAAATCTCCAAAGCTGTTATTGAATTCTATATAAGATTTTTCATTAAACTCATTGGTGCTGAAATTCATGCTAGCGCCAAATGCACCTCCACCGTTAGATGAAGTACCTACGCCTCTCTGTATTTGAACGCTGGAAACAGAGGATGCCAGATCAGGGAGATTCACAAAGAATATACCCTGACTTTCCGCGTCATTATATGGAATACCGTTGATGGTCATATTGATTCTGGTTGCATCGGATCCCCGGATGCGTAATCCGGTATAGCCAATCCCATTGCCTGCATCGCTGGTGACAACCACGGATGGCGTATTATTCAGGATAAACGGGATATCCTGACCCAGATTATTTTTTTCGATGTCAGCTTTTGATAGATTGGTTTTTGCAAAAGGGGCATGGTCTGCAGCTCTCAGCGATGAAATTTCAATAGGTTTAAGAAGTAGAGCTCTTTCTTCTAGTATAATATTCAGTTCCGTTGATGTATTCCGGATACTTACTTCAAAGTTTTTTGAATTATAACCTACAGAAGAGATATTGACTGTATAATTGCCGCTTTTCTTAAAGGTGTAGAAAAAACTCCCGTCTGATTTAGTATTAATAATTCCCTCATCTTGAATTTCTATCGTTGCACCCGCGATGATATTTCCGGATTTTTTCTCTCTGACTTTGCCCTTTAAATTATACTGAGCTGTAGAAGTAATACTGATTAAAAGCATAGCCATTCCTGCGAAAATTTTTTGCATAATCATATTTTTTAATTGTTATGGGGTAACGTGCTGTGAAATATATCAGCAGGAGATAAGTAGACCCGAAAATCAGGATAGTGAAGTCTAAGTAGAACAACCATCCCTGCGCAGGCATTACCC
>JBKDRQ010000134.1:0-6689 GCA_046341135.1 Bacteroidota bacterium | reverse complement strand
TCGTTCTTCCGACTACCACTACCTCTCTTCGCCTGATGACGTATATGTTTCTCCTTCTCAAATCAAGTTGTTTGGACTGAAAACGGGAGATACCGTGCAGGGAAGTGTGCGCCCGCCGAAAGAGGGTGAAAAATATTTTGCTCTGATCAAGGTAGATTATATCAATGGCAAGCGCCCCGATGAAGTGCGCGACCGCGTCCCCTTTGACTATCTCACTCCACTTTTCCCCTTCGAGAAATTAAATCTATTTACCACTTCTAATAATTACAGCACACGCATCATGGACCTGTTCACACCGATTGGTAAAGGACAACGCGGATTGATTGTGGCACAACCAAAAGTGGGTAAAACGGTATTGCTGAAAGAAGTAGCGAATGCCATTGCAGAAAATCATCCTGAAGTATATCTGATCGTATTACTGGTTGACGAACGTCCTGAGGAAGTTACCGATATGGAACGTAGCGTAAAAGCAGAAGTGGTTGCTTCTACTTTCGATGAACCTGCAGAAAAACACGTGAAAGTATCGACCATCATATTACAAAAAGCAAAACGTTTGGTAGAGTGTGGTCATGATGTAGTGATCCTGCTTGATTCCATTACGCGTTTAGCGCGTGCGCACAATACGGTAGCTCCCGCCAGTGGTAAAGTATTGAGTGGTGGTGTGGAAGCCAATGCCATGCAAAAACCCAAACAGTTTTTTGGAGCGGCCAGAAAAATTGAAAATGGCGGATCTCTTACCATTCTTGCTACAGCACTGGTAGATACCGGCAGCAAGATGGATGAAGTGATATTTGAAGAGTTTAAAGGAACCGGCAATATGGAACTGGCGCTGGATCGCAAACTCGCCAACAGACGTATATTCCCTGCCATTGATATTGTAGCTTCCAGTACAAGAAGAGATGACTTATTGCTTGATAAAGATACTGCTCAAAGAATGTGGGTATTGCGTAAACACATGGCCGATATGAATACGGAAGAAGCCATGAATACTTTATTGCAACATATGAAGGGCACAAAGGATAACAGGGAATTCCTGATCAGTATGAATGGATAGATTGCTGCATCCTACAGATGCTTTAATAATAATTGATGCCTCTTGCCGGCAATCTGACTTTTGCTATTAGAATATGGCGATTGAAAAAATTGATATCGAAACATTTCTGCGTTTATCAAAAGAGTTGCCCGTTTTCGATGTAAGAAGCCCGGCTGAATATACCCATGCACATATACCCGGTGCCATTAGCCTTCCGTTATTTTCCGACGAAGAAAGAAAAATTGTAGGCACTACCTACAAACAAAAAATCAGACAGCTGGCAATTAAATCCGGGATTGATTTTTTTGGAGTGAAAATGAAAGCGATGGTGGATGAGGTAGAAAACTACCTCAAGAAAAATAATTTTACAACAACAGAAGGTAATGAAGAACAAAGTTTAATTGTGCATTGCTGGCGCGGAGGGATGCGTAGTGCAGGAGTAGCTTGGTTGCTGGATCTTTACGGATATAAAGTTTATACCATCATCGGTGGATACAAAGCATTCAGAAAATGGGCATTGCAGCAATTCGAAAAGACCTATCCCATCAAGGTACTGGGGGGTTATACCGGAAGTGGCAAAACCTTACTGCTGGAGGAATTACAAAAACATCAGCTTCCTGTCATTGATCTGGAGGGATTAGCCAATCACAGAGGATCTGCTTTCGGAAATATCGGCATGCCCAAACAACCTTCACAGGAGCAGTTTGAAAATCTACTTGCTGTTGCACTTTTAAAGAATACAGAGATAGCCTCACAAAAAGAGACAGCCATTTGGATAGAAGATGAAAGTCAAAGAATCGGCGATGTCAATATCCCGATGGCGCTATGGCAACAGATGCGCAATACCTCTCTTTATTTCCTGGATATTCCGTTTGAAGAACGTCTCTTACATATATTGAATGTTTACGGCAACCTCGATAAAATGAAAATGATAAATGCGATCGTAAGAATTAAAAAAAGACTTGGAGGGCTTGATGCAAAAGATGCCGTAAATGCGTTTATGGAAGACAGAACTGCTGATTGTTTTCGTATATTATTGCGCTACTATGACAAGTGGTATACAAAAGGAATGGAATCCAGAGAAGATTTGAAAAATCAGCTGATCAACATTCCCTGTGAAACCGTAACAAAAGAAAATGTTTCAAAACTTTTATAGAGAGATGAAAAAAATACTGAGTACGATTGTTATTTGCTTGTTTTTCCTGAAGGCTGAATCGCAGGTGGTTTCCGGAATATACAGAGGTCTGATGGAAGTTGACAGCCCAAAAAATACCATCAACTTCGAGTTAAGCCTCAAACAAAAAAAGGGCAAAATTTATGGACATTGTTATCGGCTTTTTATTAATAATGATACCGTGTATTACAATCTGGTAAAAGTAAGTGCCAGAATTTCTGACAGTCTGCTGATCGTGGAAGATGAACGCTCCGTATCCAACAATTTTGAAGTATCCACCAGAGGCATCAAGACAAGATTCTATTTCAGATTAAATGACATAAAAGATACAGCGTCGGTATTGCCGGGAGAATGGCAGACAAGCTTTTGGAAAAACTATATGCCCTTAAAAGGAAGTATTACAATCATCAGAGAAAATGATTATAAATCAACGCAAATCTATAGCAGGTTAAACGATCTTAATCTGCTGGATGAAGATGCGGAGAAGGCAGAAGAAGACAGAATTGCCATCAACAAAAAAGAGAAAAAGTCTGAAAATAAACAGGAGGGCAAACAGGAAAATAATGTGGGCAGTGAAGTAGCAGTTGCCGAAAGCAAGAAAATCAATATACAAAAGGCTGATGACAGAAAAGAGACAAGCATTGCTAAGGAAAATGTGGGGACCGTCGCTGCAAAAGCAACAGATGTGAAACCTGTTGTGTCAAATCAAAAACTTGCATTGCAACAAAGAAAAGCTGCGCCGGTACAACAGGAAGCTTTTGAGATATATGAGGACAGTATTACTATGTCCATTTACGATAACGGGGAGATTGATGGAGATACGGTAAGTGTTTTTGTAAACGATGTTGAAATTGTTACCAAAATCGGACTGTCTGCACAGGCGTACAAAATAACCATACCCATTCTTAAAAATCAGATCAATAAAGTGGAGTTATTTGCCGAAAACCTGGGTAAAATTCCACCGAATACAGGGCTATTGGTTATTTACAGTGGAGAAAAACGTTATCAGATATTCTTTACCGCTACGCTGGAAAAAAATGCTATTATCTACTTAGACAGAAAAGAATAAATCAATAATATCTTTTACTTATATGGACGCTCAGGCTTCATATCCGCTTACTTCATTTGCCCATGCCGCCGGTTGTGGGTGTAAAATAGCCCCTGCGGTACTGCAGCAAATTTTATCTTCTGTTTCTTTTAATCAGGCACATTTCCCGAACTTGATTGCCGGCAATGAAGGCTTTGAAGATGCAGCTGTTTTATCCATTGATGATGAAAGAGCCATCATTTCTTCTGCTGATTTTTTTACCCCCATTGTAGATGATGCATTTGATTTCGGAAGCATTGCAGCTGCCAATGCCATCAGTGATATTTATGCGATGGGAGGAAAACCCGTTTTAGCTTTGGGGATATTAGGATGGCCTGTTGAAAAGCTTCCCCCCTCACTTGCTGGAAAAGTTATTGAAGGCGCATTAGAGGTTTGTAAGGAAGCCGGCATCCCTTTGGCCGGCGGACATAGTATTGATGCACCCGAACCCTTCTTCGGTTTATCCGTAAATGGGATCATTGAAAAAAAACACATCAAGAGAAATAATCAACTGAAGGAAGGAGATCTGATTTATCTCACAAAACCCATCGGTGTTGGAATTCTTTCTACCGCCATCAAAAGAAAAGTGATTGAGCAAGCAGACTATACAGTGGCATTACAATGGATGAAACAGCTCAATAAAATTGGTCACCCGCTAAGTTCACTCGATGAGGTTCATGCCATGACCGATGTAACCGGATTCGGTTTGCTGGGACATCTGACGGAAATGATTGGAGATGCCCTTTTGAGCATTGAATTATACTATGAAAGAATTCCTGTGATTGATGCAGCTAAAAAATATGTGGCGCAAAGGATTATTCCTGATGCTACCTACCGCAACTGGAACCATTATCAGGCAGATGTTGCTTTTGGAAATAATGTAAATGTGATGGAAGCCTTTAATTTATTGCCCGATCCGCAAACGAATGGGGGCCTGCTGATTGCCGTTCCCGAGAATATGCAAGCAACCATAGAAAGCCTTTTTATTGAAAACAAAATCGAAAAATTTGCGCAGCCAATCGGTAAAGTAGTATCTCAGAGAGAGAGAAAAATTTTAGTGGGAGCTGCCGATTAGCTTTTAAGGTTTCGAACAAATGCGATCAATTGCTGCTGCCAGCTTTCTGTCTTTTTCTGTGATGATATTGCCCGCGTCATGGGTACTAAGCCAGATCTCTACTTTATTCCATACGTTGGACCATAAAGGATGATGATTCATTTTTTCTGCCGCAATGGCCACGCGCGTCATGAAAGCAAAAGCCTCCGAAAAATCAGCAAACTCAAATTTTTTATATAATTGATTGTTAACTTCTTCCCACATACAAAAGCATTTGGATTTAAAAAATGAGATTGTTCCTGTTTTTAATTTTATCCTGTGTTAATTCCACAACCAGCTGAACGCCGGGGATATTCCGAATGTCTTCAATCAGCAAACCCTCTTCGGGTTTAGAAGGAAGATCTCCTTTGCACAGCCACAGATAATCGAGATGTTTAAATTCCGGCAACAAATATTCACCGTCATACAGATTGCGATATAAATAATTGAATAAGGACTGGCCAGGTTCCTGAAATTCGAAGACCGGGAAAAAATAATCTCTTTTTTTTCTGATGATTTTGATTTCCAATTCATTGTTGATCCTGAAATCAAAGCGAATGGATTGATTAACCTGCCATACGAACTGGTGTGCCTGCATAGGTGCCATAATACCTAACAGTAGGGTATCCTCAAAAAACGCTTCAGCGAGCTGATCGTTGTCGATAACCAGTTTCATACCTGCAAATTAATGATTTCAATCAGGAAAACAGAACCACTGGCAGGAATGACGATTTTAATATAATTCAGAAAATTACATGTATATACAGATATTTTCCTTTATCTTTGTTCTGAAATTTTATTTATCATATTTAAACAAGAAGTTATGAATAAAACCATCTTCGCCTTTGCAGCAGCAGGAATTTTTGCAGGACTAACCGCTTTCATTACACCCGATGTAAAAAAAGTAATCAACCACCCCGCTCCTACACAAACAGCATCAAAATGGACAGTAGATAAACTACATTCCAATGTACGCTTTACCGTTAGTCACATGATTGTAGCTGAAACAGAAGGAATTTTCAAAGTGTTTGACGGCAGTGTAGAGCATACGAAAGCCGATTGGAGCGATGCAAAAATCAATTTCACCGTTGATGTAAACTCAATTAATACAGATAATGAATATCGCGACAAACATCTGAAGAGTGATGATTTCTTCAATGCAGAGAAATATCCAGCCATGAAGTTTACAAGCACCTCCTTCAAACCCTCAGGTAATAATAAATATGAACTCAAAGGGAATTTAACCATCAGAGACATAACCAAACCCGTAACCTTTGACGTAAAATTCGGAGGTATCTCCACTGGAAGCAAAATAGATAAAGCAGGCTTCAAAGCCACAACAACAATCAATAGATTTGACTATAACCTCAAATGGGATAAAGCAACTGAAACCGGAGGACTGGTAGTAGGCAAAGATGTTGAAATATCTGTCCTTGTTTAATTAGACAGAGCAAAATAATACCTGGTCTGTCCATAAAAATGCTCTTCGCAAAAAAGTGGAGGGCATTTTTTATTTTCCAAAGTATTAATCATCTAAGAGAACATCGGAAAACAAATGCTGATTGTCCTTTACATACAACATTAACCTGGAAGCCTTTTGAATACCCAATTTCTGATAAATATGATGGCGATGCACTTCAACGGTTTTAAAACTGACACCTAACTTTTCCGCAATATCTTTTGCACTTAATCCTTTGTACACCAAATAAGCTACTTCCTTTTCTTTTCTGGTCAGCAAAGACTTTCCGGCAATTTTTGTATTTTCCGTATGCGCTTCTGCAGAAGCCTGAGTCATCAAATCCATAATCTCTCTGCACTGATACTGATTTCCTTCTCTGACTGAAGTAATGGCTTCTTCCATTTCTTCCAGAGTAGAGGTCTTGGTAAGATAACCATGTGCACCGGCAGCAAATGATTTTTGAACAGTTGCAGTGTCTGCATAAGCACTAACAACCAGAAATTTTGTATGGGGAGACTGCTTGTTCAATGCAGGTAATATATCAAGAGACGAGCCATCAGCTAAGGAAATATCCAGCAACACTACATCAGGTTGTTGTTGATTAACTATTTCCTGCAAATCTTTGCAATTGTTGACCTTGTCAATTACATCATATCTGGTACCTGTTGATAAAAAAGCACCCCACATCTGGGCAATCATGGTGTGATCATCCGCTATCAGGATTTTACTTTCACTCATTTCTCTTACAGTTACTGTCGGCAAAGAATGAAAATCAAATCTAATGAATATTCAATTAGAATTGAGATGATAAAGAATAGCAGCAAAACATATGTGAAACACATT
>JBKDRQ010000133.1:0-7397 GCA_046341135.1 Bacteroidota bacterium | reverse complement strand
GAATTTTAAAGACCCCTCTGTTCAATGGTTTATAGGCGGGAAACTGAATATCACAGAAAATTGTATCGACCGGCATCTTGCAGAATTAGGGGAAAAGCCTGCAATCATATGGGAGCCGAATGATCCCAACGAGCGTGTACGCATCGTTACCTACAATCACCTGCATAAAAGAGTATGTCAGGTAGCGCAAATGCTGACCAATCTGGGTGTAAAAAAAGGAGATCGCGTTTGTATTTATATGGGGATGGTTCCTGAATTGGCTTATGCAGTTTTAGGATGTGCAAGAATTGGCGCTATACATAGTGTAATATTTGGCGGCTTCTCTGCACAAAGCATCTCCGATCGTTTACAGGATGCCAAAGCAGAATACATTATTACTTGCGACGGTGCTTACAGAGGCAATAAAGAAATTCCGCTCAAAAGCGTTATTGATGATGCACTTGCCGGAAACAAGACAGTAAAAAAAGTGGTTGTGTACACACGCACGCGTATTCCTGTTTCCATGATTAAAGGACGTGATATTTGGTGGGAAGATGAAATGGAACATGCAGAACATCAGCTTGAAAAAAACGGAAAAATAAATTTCCCTGCAACAGAAATGGATGCAGAAGATCCGCTTTTCATTTTATATACTTCCGGCAGTACAGGCAAGCCCAAAGGTGTTGTACATAGCACAGCCGGATATATGCTGTGGACAAACTACACATTTGTTAATGTATTTCAATACCATCCGGGAGATGTTCATTTCTGCACAGCGGATGTGGGATGGATAACTGGTCACAGCTATATTGTATATGGTCCTTTAAGTGCAGGTGCTACCACTTTGATGTTTGAAGGCATTCCTACCTGGCCGGATGCAGGAAGATTCTGGGACATTGTTGATAAACATAAAGTCAATATCCTCTACACCGCTCCAACTGCTATTCGTAGTCTGATGGGATTTGGATTAGATCCTTTTAAAGGTAAAGACCTCTCTTCATTAAAAGTATTAGGTACCGTTGGGGAACCCATCAATGAAGAAGCCTGGCACTGGTATGATGAACATGTCGGCAAAAAGAAATGTCCGATTGTAGATACATGGTGGCAGACAGAAACCGGTGGGGTATTGATTTCAAATCTCGCAGGCATCACTCCTGCCAAACCAAGCTGGGCTACTTTGCCTTTACCCGGCGTGGATGCATTACTGGTAGATGAACAGGGGAAAGAAGTGTGTGAAGCTGATGAACAAGGTATCACCAAAGGAAATTTATGTATTCGAGCTCCATGGCCTTCCACGCTTCGTACTACCTACGGTGATCATGAAAGATGCCGGCAAAACTATTTCGCCACTTATGAAAATTTATATTTTACCGGTGATGGTGCATTAAAAGATAAAGACGGAAATTTCAGGATAACAGGAAGAGTGGATGATGTATTGAATGTAAGCGGACATCGTTTGGGAACCGCTGAAATTGAAAATGCTATCAACATGCATGCCGGTGTGGTGGAAAGTGCAGTAGTGGGGTACCCGCATGATATCAAAGGACAAGGTATATATGCTTATGTTATCATTAGTCACCTGCATAACAATGATGCAGCGTTGACTAAAAAAGATATTCTTCAAACTGTTAACCGAGTGATTGGTGCTATTGCCAAACCCGATAAAATTCAATTTGTATCTGGATTGCCTAAAACCAGAAGCGGTAAGATTATGCGCAGAATATTACGCAAAATTGCAGAGGGAGAAACTTCAAATCTCGGTGATACTACAACATTATTAGATCCGGGTGTAGTGGAGGAAATAGTGAAGGGGAAAGTTTGAAGAAAGTTGTGGGTTGTAAATAACAACCAACAACTGATAACCGACAACCCAGAACTAAACTAAAATCATTTGACTAATCTCCTGGATGATTTTATCAAACTGTCCTGCATCCTGTCCTCCTGCAGTTGCCAAAGTTTTCTGTCCGCCGCCGCCGCCTTTTATTAAGGGAGCAACGAATTCCTTAATGAGTTTTCCAGCATCCAAATTTTTATCTTTCACCAATGTATCGCTAAGGGAAATAGCAACAGATGCTTTACCTCCCGTATTGGCACACAATACAACCACCCCATTCTGTAATTGATGATTTAATTCATTCGCTAATTTCTTTAATGCATCTGCGCTGCTTACTTCTACTATTTCTCCTAAGAATGTAATCCCGTTGGTATTTTTTACTTTTTGAACCAATTCATTACGCAAGCCTATCAGCACCTGGTTTTCGAGTTGCTCTGATTTCTTTTTAGCCTGACTTAATTCATCTTGTAGGTTAATAACTGCCTGTACCGGATCTTTTGCATTTTTGAGTGATTCCTTAACAGTATTGAACTGAAGCAATTGTTCCTGAACATATCTCTCTGCAGCCGAACCACTCACCGCTTCAATTCTTCTTACCCCTGCAGCTACAGCCGATTCAGAGGTAATCTTAAAAAACCCAAGTTCTCCTGTATAACCTACATGTGTTCCGCCGCATAATTCTACTGAATAATTTTCATCCATGATCACTACCCGCACCATCTCTCCATATTTCTCTCCAAACAAAGCCATCGCTCCCATAGCGGTGGCTTCATCTTTTTTCATGGATTTGATAACAACCGGATGATTCTCTCTGATTTTAAGATTGACCAACTCTTCTACTTGCTGAATCTCTTCCTGTGTCATTTTAGAAAAATGAGAAAAGTCAAAACGCAACTGATCTGCATTCACCAAAGATCCCTTTTGTGCCACATGAACACCTAAAACATTTCTCAATGCCGCGTGCAGCAAGTGTGTTGATGAGTGATGTATAGTGATGTGTTTTCTTTGTATTGCATTTACGGTTGCATATACATCTGCATGAGGATCTTTAGGTAACTGATCGGCAAATAAAATAATCAGATCATTTTCTTTGCGGGTATCGATAATATTAATTTGTTGTGCTCCAATAGATACCAGACCCGTATCACCCACCTGACCGCCGCTTTCCGCATAAAAAGGAGACTGATTCAGCACCAGCTGATAATTCGTTTTCCCTTTCATATTGACTGTACGGTATTTAAGGATTTTTGTTTTTACCTCCAGCGTATCATATCCTACAAATGTTCCGCTTCCAGTATTGATTTCTATCCAGTCGCCGGCATCAATGGCAGTAGCAGCCCGACTCCTGTTCTTTTGCTGCAGCATCTCATGATCAAAGCCTGGACCATCTACCTGCAAATTGTGCTCAGAAGCAATCAGACTGGTAAGATCCACGGGGAAGCCATAAGTATCATATAATTCAAATGCATCTTTACCTGAAATACTTCCGGAAGCAGCTGACTCATTCAATATATCTCCAATACGTCTGAGTCCTTTTTCCAATGTGCGCAAGAAGGCTTCTTCTTCTTCCCGTACTACTTTCACCACAAATGACTCTTGTTGTTTTAACTCAGGAAAAACATTCTCAAACTGATTGGCAATAACCGGAATGAGAGAGTAAAGCAAAGGAGATTTATAGTCGAGATAAGAATAATAATAACGAACGGCTCTTCTCAAAATTCTTCGAATCACATAACCTGCTCCGGTATTGGAGGGCAATTGTCCATCTGCAATGGTAAAACCAATCGCACGGATATGATCGGCAATTACGCGAAAAGCAACACTTTTTTTATCCTCGCCGGCTGTATATTTTTTGCCGGTTATTTTTTCAGTTTCAGCTATTGTGCCGCTGAAAATATCTGTATCGTAATTACTTTGTTTATTTTGCAATACACGTACCAGTCTTTCAAAACCCATTCCCGTATCGACATGTTTGGCTTTCAGTAATTCCAGACTGCCATCCTTTTTTCTGTTGTATTGAATGAATACATTGTTCCAGATTTCAATTACCTGCGGATGATCTTTATTCACCAGATCTCTTCCGGGTATTTTTTTTCTTTCCTCATCGGATCTGCAATCCACATGAATTTCTGAACAAGGTCCGCACGGACCGGTATCGCCCATCTCCCAGAAATTATCTTTTTTGTTGCCGTAGACGATGTGATCTTCATGTACCAGTCTTTTCCACGCTGCCAATGCAATTTTTGATGCAGGCAGATTTTCTTTAGGATCACCTTCAAAAACTGTCACATATAAACGATCCTTATCCAACTTATACACTTCCGTCAATAATTCCCAGCTCCAGGCAATGGCTTCATCCTTAAAGTATCCGGCACTTTCATTATCGGGGTCGCCAAAACTCCAGTTGCCCAGCATTTCAAACATGGTGTGATGATAGGTGTCTACCCCCACTTCTTCCAGATCATTATGCTTACCACTCACACGCAAACATTTTTGTGTATCTGCCACGCGGTTATAAGGAGGTTTCCTATTACCCAGAAAATAATCCTTGAATTGATTCATACCTGCATTTGTAAAAAGCAGAGTGGGGTCATTTTTTACCACTATGGGTGCTGAAGGCACAATTGTATGTTGCTTAGAAGCAAAAAAATCTAAAAATTTTTGTCGTATTTGTGCAGCCGTCATCATAATATACCATGGTTTATATTGCATTTGCAGGGGCACAATGTATCTTTGTTCACCTGCAATAGGGAGCCGCTAAGTTACGGCAAAGGAGTGCAAAAGAATGATTCAGGCAAAATGAAGAAGATTAAATATTTCTATAATACCAACACTTTACGCTTTGAGCGTCTGATTACGCCGCTTCGTGTGAAACTGTTGCGTATTTTCGGATTATTTGCCGCAGTCGCCGTAGCTGCTTTTTTTACTACTCAACTGATTTATCATTATTTCCCCAGCTCCAATGAAAAAAGACTTATGAATCTGAATGCCCGACTGGAAGAAGAATTAAATATCGCTCAGCAGGAAATGGAAGAAATGAGCATAGCGCTTCAGGAAATTGAGAAAAGAGACAATGAAGTGTACAGATCCATATTTGAAGCAAGTCCGATACCAGACAGCGCCCGTGCAAAGGCTTTGGAAAAAGAACAGCAGGAGAAAATTAATGCGGCATTATCAAATGAAGAGCTAAATGAGTCTATCCGAAAAAAAATCATTGCTTTGAAAAGTCGTCTCAAAGTGCAAAAAGCGTCTTTCAACGACATCACTGAAATGGTAAAAAATAAGGAAGTCCTGCTGGCTGCCACTCCTGCCATACAGCCTGTGAGTAATAAAAATCTGAATCGTCTTTCATCAGGTTTTGGCTACCGTATAGACCCTGTTTATAAAACCCCAAAGATGCATGCCGGTCTTGATTTTGCTGCACCGCAGGGTACGCCTGTATATGCTACCGGAAACGGAACGATCAGATTTGCAGGCAATGCCGGTAACGGATATGGAAATCATATCATCATCAAACATGGCTTTAGCTATGAAACTTTATATGGTCATCTGTACCGTATGAAAGTAAGAGGTGGGCAGAAAGTAAAACGCGGCGAAGTAATTGGCTGGGTAGGGAATTCTGGTAAAAGCACGGGGCCTCATCTCCATTATGAAGTCCATAAAAACGGGCGTCCCCTCGATCCGATTTATTTCTTTTATAACGATCTGAACCCAGAACAATTTGACCGAATGTTAAAAATGGCAGCTGCAAGCAATCAGAGCCTGGATTAACTTTAAAGTCAAAAGGCAAAGCCAACAATTAAAAATGCGATTACCTGGTTTTTGGTTTTGACTTTTAACTTTTGCATTATTATTCGCTACATTTGTTAAGCTCCTTAAAAGGATTATGCAATATGCAGATCTCATTTGACTTTAATGCTTCTTCCAATAATAAATCTTCTAAAAAAGAGAAAAACGCTTCACTGGCCAAGCGCGGAAGAAAAAGTCTTAAAGACTTAACAGAAGAAGCTAAAATGATAGAGCTTCCCTCAGATGAAGATTTGTGTAAAAAACTTTATAACAGCATCAGTGAAGTAAGTGAAATGTTTGGTGTCAATGCATCACTGCTCAGATACTGGGAAACAGAATTCAAACAAATCAACCCCCGAAAAAATAAAAAAGGAGATCGTTTTTATACGCTTGCTGATATTAAAACAATTCAGCTTATCCACTTCCTCCTTCGTGAAAGAAAGTATACCATCGAAGGCGCCAAAGAATATCTGAACAAACACAAAGACGAGGCTGCTGCGAGATACGCAATGGTTGAAAAACTTCAGCAACTGAAATCATTTTTGCTTGGATTAAAAGCTGATTTATAATGCAAATCTTTTTTACAACTTTACTTTTTTTACTATTATTTTTCTTTTCCTCAAAGGCACAAAATGGGTATGTTGTTTTTAAAGACAGCGCAACCGGACAAAAAATTTATCAGGGAATTATCAGTGAAGAGATACTTAGAGCTGAAAAAGATTTTGGATGGATGCATAAAAGTTCGGAAAATTATTCTTTTGATACAACAACCATACAACTTTTACAAAAACATCAGGACAGTTTACATCTCCTACTATTTTTGGGAACATGGTGTGAAGATTCGCAACAGATCGTTCCAAAACTATTTAAACTGTTACACAAAACAAATCTTCCTCATACCCATATTTCAATATTGGGTGTTGACAGACATAAAAAAACCTTAGGAAACCTATCAGAGGCATTTAGCATCAGCCGGGTACCAACGATCATCATACTAAAAAAAGGGGAAGAGCAAAGCCGCATCATTGAATATGGGAGATATGGCAATATCGAAAGAGATTTGAGTGAGGCCCTTATCGCGTTCTGAAATGAATATCCTATAACTGTTTTAATCAAAGCTAATACACGTTCTTATCCTACATTTGCACAAATTTTAAATAACAACATCATGAATAAAGGTCCGGTTTCACAATTTATACAACATCACTACCGTCACTTTAATGCGGCAGCTCTTGTAGATGCTGCAAAAGGATACGAAACACATATCAATGAAGGCGGCAAAATGATGGTGACGCTGGCTGGTGCTATGAGTACGGCAGAATTGGGAATTTCACTGGCCGAAATGATCCGTCAGGGCAAAGTTAATATCATCAGCTGTACCGGTGCTAATCTGGAAGAGGATGTTATGAATTTAGTAGCGCACAGTCACTACAAACGTGTACCCAATTACAGAGATCTCACTCCTCAGGATGAATGGGATTTGCTGGAAAATCATTATAACAGAGTAACAGATACCTGTATTCCGGAAGAAGAAGCGTTCCGCCGTTTACAAAAACACTTGCATCGTCAATGGAAAGAGGCTGAAGCAAAAGAGGAAAGATATTTCCCTCACGAATTTTTATATAAAGCTGTATTAAGTGGGGATCTGAAACAGTATTATGAAATTGATCCGAAAGACAGCTGGATTGTGGCTGCTGCAGAAAAAAATATTCCTATTGTCGTACCAGGATGGGAAGACAGTACCACCGGCAATATTTTTGCGAGCTATGTGATTAAAGGGGAGCTGAAAGCAGAT
>JBKDRQ010000132.1:0-11218 GCA_046341135.1 Bacteroidota bacterium | reverse complement strand
CCATTTATATGCGAGCGAGCCAAAATTTAGATTATATTTCTAAAAGATCTCAACTAGAACAAGGATTCAAAGGTTCTGTATCTTATAAGGCGCTAGAAAGTCTGAAGAAATCTGTAGATATTGAAGATAACAGGATTAGATTTTATTAATGATCTTATAAAAACCACAAACCCCCGTAAAATCGGGGGTTTTTTCTTGGTATTTATACGATTACAAAAATGAAAATATACGATTAAGTCTCTTTGCCTTTTTTCTTATTTTAGGTTAACGTAATTTTACGTACTGAATGATTTTATCTATGATAGAAAATAAAGTGGCAGCAAGCGAATTAGTGGTTTTAGATCTTAAAACATTCATTTCTGACGATCCGATCATTTCTTTTGATCTTAAAGACTATCTATTCCGCGGCCTCATTCTTAAAGAAAAAGATTTTAGATCATCTCTAGAAGTTACCGACTGGGAAAAATACAAAGGAAAAATTGTGCTTGTGTTTTGTAGTGCTGATGTAATAATCCCCGTATGGGCTTATATGTTGATTGCTGTTTATTTGAATCCAATTGCAGCAAGAATTATTTATGGTAATCAAGAAGACTGGATCAACAAGCAATTAATTGATAGTATTAATCAGATGGATACTGAACCTTTTATTGATAAAAAAGTAGTTATAAAAGGTTGCGGAGACATATTTATTTCGGAGGCGGCTTACTTCGAAATAACAAAAAAATTATTACCCGTAGTTAAGTCTATAATGTACGGAGAGCCTTGTAGTACAGTGCCTATCTATAAAAGAAAGACTAATTGAGACAAAAAATTACCATATATAAATCTATAAGACCTACGGAAAAAGAATTAGCTTTTTTTGATAGTTGGACACTCACGAGGACACAGCCTAAGTGGATGTTTATTCTTTTTCAGGGAATCCTTAAAGAGTCACTTTTGGTTTTTATAATTATAAAAGTTTTTCAAATACTCAACGATATCAACTCATTTTCCCTTTTTTATAATTCTGCATCCGGAATCCTTTTCTTATTATTTGAAATTATTTTCTGGTTAATCAGCGGATTTGTTATCGGTTGGTTCAAATACAATACGAATGAAATAGAATATGAACTCATTAAGGGCTTTATGGATTGATTAAGGCAGACTATTTAATGAAAAAATTAAAATATCTGCACTGCTTCTTTTTTGATATCCATAATCATAACAAAAGTATTTAGTTTTTCCATTGTTATTATATAGCACATGTGTATGGAAGTTAAAATGAAATCCTTGCAATGTAAGGGTATAGGGATCAACTGAGTTTTTATTTTCAACTTCAATTAAATTTTTCAGTATATCTCTATTGTGTATAAGAATATTATTTATCTTTTTTATAGAGATAACCCGGGTATCATTTTTATATTTTCTGTTATTATATTCAGTTTTGCAACTCCCTGAACAAAATTTTTTATCACATCTGCCTCTAATGCTTTTATGACATTGAATACATTTTTGTGTTGTGTTCATAGTTTTTATTTTGTTAGCAGCTATAAAATTATTCAACATAAACATTAAGGACAAGTTAAAACGTATATAAACGGTTTTAATCGTTTATTCTGCCTGTTTTAATTTTTTTATTGTCAACTTAGCATTATTAACACCTATTTATAACCGGCGTAATGCCAAAAAATTTTAACCTATGTATGCATTAAGAAACAAAGTACAGCTCATCGGAAATTTAGGAGCTGATCCAGAGACAAAGACGTTTGAAAGTGGGACCAAAATGGCCAGATTTAATATGGCGACAAACGAGTCTTATCACAATTCAAAAGGAGAAAGAGTCTATGAAACACAATGGCATCAGGTTGTTGCCTGGGGGAAAATGGCTGATCTGGCAGAAAAATATCTAACCAAGGGTACTGAAGTCGCAATAGAGGGAAAACTTGTAAACAGGGTTTATAGCTCTAAAGAAGGAGAAAAAAAATATATTACAGAGGTTCAGCTTAACGAAATGCTTCTGCTAGGGAAGACTTCAGGAAGCGGAACCTCTGAAGAAAAAATTAAATAGATAACGAGAACCTAAATTATAAACCGCGAAGGTATATAATGCTATTGATGATCTCTTTCTTATCTGCGTATGGAATAATTTCCATAAACTGATCGATAAGAGTTTTGTTATAAGATTCAATCTTACCGTTAACCTTCTTGAATTTTGCAGAGGTGTATTTAGTCGTTGGAACATTAGCAGGAACGGTATCAAAAGCTATTAGAGCAAGCTTTTTAGAAACACGTTGAACTTCTTTTAAATATACATCTGCTAAATCAACTTTTCTCATTAAAGCAAGTTCGTTAGCATTAGATTGTGCCTTTACAGATGCTACACCTGTGATCATTAATATGGCAATAAATATTTTTCTCATAGGACGCAAATTTATAGAGAAATAAAGTATGGAAAAAAATTTTTTTCTATACTTTATTTCATTTGAATAACCACAGGTTATCATACTCCTTAGCCATTTGTTAAGTATTATAAATTCATGATTTACAATTAATTATAATAATTTATAGGGATTAGCGACCCATATATACCATAAGGATTTGTACATCACTTGGATTTACTCCAGATATTCTACTTGCTTGTCCCAGCGTTCTTGGTTTTATTTTCTTAAATTTTTGCACGGATTCGGCACTTAATGATGCCACTCGATCGTAATTAAAACTATCGGGTATTTCAAGATCTTCGAGTTGCGACATTCTTTGTACAATCTCTCTTTCTTTTTCTATATATGTTTCATATTTAACTTGTATTTCTGCTTGTTCTATGGTTATTTCATCTAAATTTCCAATAGTATACTTTAGCCTTTGATCGAATTGTACCATATCCCATAGAGAAATACCCGGCCTTAAAAGAATTTGTGCAGATTTCTGTTTTTGATCAATGGGCGCGGAATTTTTATGAGTTAGAAATGAATTAATTTCTTCAGGGCTAAATGCAATTTCTTTGAGTGTCTTTTTAATCTGCTCTATATTTTCTTTTTTAATTAATAATCTTTTATAATTTTTTTCAGAGGCAAGGCCTATTTTATAGGACGTTTCTGTTAGTCTTAGGTCTGCATTATCCTGTCTTAATAATGTTCTGTATTCGGCTCTGCTGGTAAACATACGATAAGGCTCATCTGTACCCTTATTGATGAGGTCATCAATTAATACCCCTATATCGGCATCACTCCTTTTTAGCAAACAAGGATCTTTTTCTTGTGCTTTCAAATGTGCGTTCATTCCGGCTATTAAACCCTGACAGGCAGCTTCTTCATATCCTGTTGTTCCATTGATTTGTCCAGCAAAGAACAAGTTTGATAACTCTTTGGTTTCCAATGTATAAGATAATTGAGTAGGGGGGAAATAATCATACTCAATGGCGTATCCTGGCCTAAACATTCTGCAATTTTCGAAACCGGGCACCATAGTCAGTGCTTTATATTGTACTTCCTCAGGAAGTGAAGTAGAAAAACCATTTACATATATTTCCACCGTATTCCAACCTTCTGGTTCCACAAATAACTGATGTCTGTCCCTTTCTGCAAACCGATTTATTTTATCTTCAATGCTGGGACAATACCTTGGTCCAGTTCCTTGAATTCTACCTTGATACATCGGACTTTTGTCAAATCCTGTTTTCAGAATTTCATGAACCTCATTATTTGTATAAGTAATAAAACAGCTTCGCTGTTCTTCAGCTTTAATAATATTTATTTCAGAAAATGAGAACCCACTTATTTTTTCATCACCCTTTTGTTCTTCCATTTTGCTGTAATCCAGACTTCTTCCGTCAATACGGGGAGGCGTTCCTGTTTTAAGTCTGCTACTCTCAAATCCCAAAGACACTAATTGTTCTGTAATTCCACTTGCGGCTTTTTCAGCAATACGCCCCCCTCCTAATTGTTTTTCGCCTATATGTATTACTCCGTTTAAGAAAGTTCCGCTCGTCAAGACTACAGATTTTGCTCTTATTTCATGACCCATTCCTGTTTTTACTCCCACACACCTTTTGTCCTTTACTATTATAGATTGAACCATATCCTGGTAAAAATCTATTCCGTTGGTTTGCTCAAGCATTTCTCTCCAGGTTGAGGCAAACAACATTCTATCATTCTGAGTACGAGGACTCCACATTGCTGGGCCCTTACTTTTATTCAACATCCTGAACTGAATCATGCTTTTATCGCTGACAATGCCACTATATCCGCCAAGCGCATCAATTTCTCTCACAATTTGCCCTTTGGCAATACCCCCCATGGCTGGATTACAGCTCATTTGGGCAATCGTTTGCATGTTCATTGTTATTAACAATACCCGACTACCCATATTTGCAGCAGCTGCGGCTGCTTCACAGCCGGCATGACCTGCGCCGGCAACAATTATATCATATTCAGGAAACATAGACTGCAAAATTAACTTAAACCTAAATGTTTCACGTGGAACGTTGAATAATTATAATAGTTGATTTCCAATTGAGTGTTCCACGTGGAACACTTAATTGGAAGGCAAAAGCAAGATCCAAAATTTGCTTTTTCAAAAATGAATCCTTTATTTCCTCTTATCCTTAATGAATAAAATTATTTTCCCAAGTATTTTTGAAGGTAATAGTTTTCTTTTTTTCGGATTTCGTTTATTTCCTCAGGAGTTTTGTCGTTATACCCACATAAGTGCAACAATCCGTGAAAAATTACTCTATGTAACTCTTCTTTAAAGCTAGAATTATAATCTTTTGCTTGTTTTTTAAGGATGGGGATATTAATATAAAGCTCTGCTTCTAAAGGCATATTGTCATTAGAAAATGGAAATGTAATGATGTCGGTATCGTAATCGTGAGACAGAAATTTTTTATTAATAGTTCTCATAGCTTTTCTATCAGAGAAGATGATACGAATTTCATTAATGGATTTCTTTTCCTTTCTGCACAGGTTGCGCATAAAGTTTTTTAGTTTATTCCTTTTGGTAAAGGAAAAAGAAGAGATCTGATAAAAGAATAAAATATTTTCATTTTTCATTCATTCAAAATTCGCAAACAATTATCAATATTTATAAGATCCAATAAAATAGATTCATAGCTAATACAATATTACTTTTGTAATTGCAAATGGTGTTGTATGACTAAGAAATTATCGGAGCTAGAGCCAGGAGAAAAAGGGATCATTCATGCTTTTGAAAAAGATGATATTTATCTCAAGCTTATGGAAATGGGCTGTGTTCCCGGGGAAGAGGTTATTATAGATACAATTGCACCTCTAGGTGATCCTATAAGCATCAAAGTGTCTGGTTATATATTAAGCATGCGCAAAGAAGAAGCAGCTACCATTTTGGTAAAAATGTCATAAAGCACTGTATATCAATTGTTTGTGCGTATAATTTTTGATTTTGGCTTTGTATGAAAATTGGTTAATTTTTTGGTTCTTTCAATCCTGTCCATCATGGTCATCTCATTATTGCCCAATATTTTTTGAATGAAACAGATTTGGAGCAGATTTGGATGGTTGTTTCGCCACAAAATCCTTTTAAATCATCACAACAACTGCTCAATGAATATCAAAGATTACATCTGGTTCGAATAGCAACTGTAAAAACACCTCAAATAAAGCCGATAGATATTGAGTTTCGTTTACCCAAGCCCTCTTACACTACCAATACGCTTGCTTATTTAAAAGAAAAATATCCTCATCATGATTTTTCCCTGATTATGGGAACCGATAGTTTACAAAATCTCCCAAACTGGAAAAATGCTTCAGTCATCATGGATCATTACAAAATATATGCTTATCAAAGGCCAGGGTATGATGTATTAGATTCTACGGTAAAAAATCTTCAAATAATGAAAGCGCCTTTGTTGATGATTTCCTCTTCTTATATCAGGCAACAAATTCAAAAAGGCAACTCCATTCGTTTTTTATTACCGGAGGAAGTTATTGCAGAAATTGAGCGAAGCGGATATTACCGCTTAAAAAATCCATCCGATCAATAAACAAAATGCTGCAATAGCAGGTGGCGGAATGCGGGTAAAAGTTAATAAGTAAAGGGTTGTTAATATTACCAGTAAATGAATTCGGGCGATATTGAATTCATAGTTCATAAATAGATCACTTGATAAATAGAGTCCGGCAGCAAACATAAGCCCCACTACGGCAGCAAATATGCCTTCCAGCGAACGATAAATGACAGCATATTTTTTTATGGTTTCCCATACTGGATAAAAAAACAGTACTAATAATATTCCCGGCAGAAAAATTCCAACGGATCCTATTACACAGCCAATAATTTGTTTTGTAGTTCCCTGATCTTTCATTGCCATACCACCGGCAAATGAAGCCACAGAAAAAATAGGTCCCGGCACTGCCTGAACCAACCCTGCTCCTGTCATAAGTTCATCAGGTTTCATATACTGTGTTTTTTCCCTAACCACAAACTGCTCGTATATCATCGGAACCAACACGTGCCCACCTCCGAAAACCAGACTTCCAAAACGATAAAAATTTTCAAAAAGATTAAAACATCTTCTGTTCTCCCAATTATTTTTTCGTGCCGTTTCACTTAGGAAACCTGCAATAATAAATATGATAAGAAATAACCAGATGTTTGTCCATCTGATATTTTTTGAAGGAGTTTCTTTCTGCGGAATTCTTTTTTTGCTGAAGTTGGTAGCAATACCGGCAATAATCATTATAACAGGAAACACCCACGGTGTTGTAAAAAATAAATAACCGAAAATCAGGGCAAGCAGACCAATTGCCCTGGTAATTGTATTATTTATTGCATGGCTAAGAGACTGGAAGGTTGCATAGATTAAAAAACCAATAGCCATAGGGTGTAAAAACTTAAATATATCGGTATGTAGCGTGTATTTATTTACATACTGATATAAAAACGAAAAGCATCCCATCAGCACACAGGCCGGCAGTACCCAAATAAGCAAAGTCAAGATTGCCAGAGGAGCCCCCCCTCTTTTATATCCAATGATAAAAAGTGTTTGAGTAGAAGTAGCCCCCGGCAGCAATTGACAAAATGAGTTTATTTCCAGCAATTCTTTTTCTGAAATATCTTTTCTCTTTTTTACAAATTGCTTCATCATCATTCCCAAATGAGCCTGGGGACCACCAAAAGCAGAGAAAGCATATAAGCCTACTGCTTTTAGAAATGGTATATGACGCTTTAGATACAAAATAATAACCTTTATATATTGCCGCAATGAATAGCGGCTGATTAAACAAAGCTAACTTTGTCGGATTATAACCGCTAAAATTATGTTACTCCAATTTTACGCAAAAGGTACAAAACCATTATTTTCATCAATCATTGTTGCCCTGATTTTTTTACTATCTTTTTTCACATCCTGCAGACCTGCTTACAAATCAGCGCTGCCGAATTATAAAAAAATTTATTCACTCACTTCTCCTTCATTTGAAGCACCTGATTACAATAATATTATATATTGGGCTGCAAATCCGTCTGCAAAAGACTTATCTGACAGTATACCACGCCCTTTAATGAAGGAAATAAAGGATAGTATGGCTGATGTATTCTTTGTTCATCCGACAACATATTTACAGCATAAAAAAAATCCACCTTCCTGGAATGCTTCAATAAATGACGCTACACTTAATGCCAAGACCGATTATTCCACCATCCTTTACCAGGCTAGTGTTTTTAATGCATCCTGCAGAGTTTTTGCTCCTCGCTACAGACAAGCACATATTGCTGCATTTTTTTCAGAAGATTCACTAACAACCAAGAAGGCATTTGATACTGCTTACCATGATATTAAAAATGCATTTCAACATTATCTTAATAATGAAAACAAAGGTAGACCTATCATCATAGCATCACATAGTCAGGGTACCATTCATGCAGCACGGTTACTGAAAGAATTTTTTGAAGACAAGCCTCTGTACAGCCAATTGGTTGTAGCTTATTTATGGGGAATGCCGCTACCTCCTCTTTATTTTAATTCTATTTCTCTTTGTAAAGATTCAGCTCAGACAAATTGTTTTTTAGGGTGGAGATTATTTAAGAAAGGATATGTGTCTGATATAGTGAAACAAGAAAAATTTAATGCATTGGTAGTTAATCCACTAACATGGAATACGGACAGCACATATATATCATCGTACTATCATAAGGGAGCCATACTATTTGATTTTAATAAGTTGTATAAAAAAACACAGGGTGCAAAAGTTAAAAAAGGTATAGTATGGATTGATAAACCAAAATTTCCTTTCAGTTTTTTATATACAAGAAAAAATTATCATGCCGGGGACATCAATTTATTTTATGTTGATATAAGGGAGAATATAAAAGAGAGAATTAGAAATTACCAACTCAATCATAAAGCATTAAGATAAAACTAATAAAAAAACCGCAGAAAATCTTCTGCGGTTTTTTTATTACATCAGAGTAATATTAACTCAAATGTTTTGAAAGGTACTTAGCCATGTCAAACATGGAAACTTGTCCTTTACCACCAAAAACAGATTTTAATTTAGCGTCTGCATTGATCATACGCTTGTTTTTAGTGTCTTGTAATTTGTTGGCTTTGATATAAGCCCAGATTTTTTTAACAGCTTCTGTACGAGGTACAGCTTTGTTACCAATTACAGCTGCGAGATCAGCACTTGGAGTAAGTGCTTTCATGAAAGCAGCGTTTGGTTTACGAGCAGCTTTCTTTTTAGGAGCAGCTTTTTTAGGAGCAGCCTTTTTTGCAGCTTTTTTAGGAGCAGCCTTTTTTGCAGCCTTTTTAGGAGCAGCTTTTTTTGCAGCTTTTTTAGGAGCAGCTTTTTTTGCTTTTTTCGTTGCCATTTTTTTTAGTTTAGAATGTTAATGGGTTAAGATGTCTTAACGGTATCCAAAGATAAAATTTTTATAATACCAACATATTTTTTATGTTTCTTTTTTTTAAGAATTTTCATTGGAAAAAGCCGATCATTTTACGCTATAAAAACCTCAATAAAACGGTTCATTTTGCTCATTTAAAGCATACTTCACTTTTTCAATATAGACGTAAAATGATCCTTGGCCATCATAGGGTGATTTTTATGAAACCTATGTCTGTAAAGGCTTTCGTAAAAATAAGACCTAATTTGCCGAGATAAATTAAGAATGAAATTGCTTTTTTTCAAAGCCATTCACAGGGTAGTTTTGCCCTGTTATTCTGAATGATCATACGCCGGTTCTCCGCCCGTATTCCCTTTAGAAACCGTACCTAATCTATTGCCTGCTCGAGGTTTCTGCCATCTGAAAATTAGATTTTTAACGCTTAAAATTTTAAAATTATGACTAAAAAAATCTTCTTTTTTGGCTTATCCATGCTTGTTTTTGTCTATGCTTTTTCTGCTGACAAAAGCCCAAATTATCCCAAATTTGAAATGTATGTTGCGGGGAAAATTAATCAATGTCCGGTATATCGTCTTATGTATGAAAACAAGGGTGAAAAAGAATTTCAAATTGTTTGGAAAGATAAATATGGGACTATTCTTCATGATGAGTTTGTTTCGGGAAAGCAAATTGTTCGGAACTACATGATTGATGTATCCGATCTGGGAACTACAGAACTCTATGTAGAAATCAACGATCAATATGGGAGACAGATTCAGGAATTCAAAATGGAGAAAAAGTAAAATTATCTGTATCTTATATAATATTTAGGGTGCGACCTATAGGTCGCACCCTTTGTTTTTCAAAAAAATTACAATGCAATAAGGTTTGAGCTAGATATAAACGAAAAGATCCACCGTAGAAACGGCGGATCGTAATCGATTGCTTGCCATATGAAAAAAAAGTAAATTCTTTATTTGTTGCACATTTAAGTGCCCTTGTTCCGAACTTTGTGATGCTGTTGGATTGTTATATCATCATCACAGCACAAAAGTAAAGAGGCCGGAAGGGCTGAAAAAAACAACTTCTTGTTTTTTTTATGATCTCAAAAGCCGAAAATTCAAATGAAATCCTTTACAGATAAGGGTTTTATCAAATACATCATCAGATGGCAAGCCGCTATTCAGATATATTATTTCAACTCATTCACACGCTGGAGAAAGCCGAAAAAAGGCATTTCAAGTTGTATATAAAACGGAGTTCTGCTAAAGAGGATCTCAAAGTCATTCAGCTTTTTGATGCGTTGGATAAAATGGAGGACTACGACGAGCGGTTGATATTTAAAAAAATTCCTTCTCTTACCAAACCTCAGCTGGCTAATCTTAAGACACATTTATATAAAGAGGTTCTGGCAAGTTTGAGACTTTTAAGAACATCCGATAATATAGACTTGCAGCTAAGTGAATTACTGGATCATGCACGTATCCTTTATAACAAGGGACTGAAAATACAGAGTCTTCGTATTCTGGAAAAAGCCAAGGAGCAGGCCAGGCAACATAGTAAGTTTAATACTATAGTTCAGATTCTTTCTCTGGAAAAGAAAATCGAGATTCTTCATATTACCAGAAGTCCGGTTGAAAAAACACAACAGCTCGCAGAAGAATCGAGTGAAATTGGACGCCACATTGACCGGGTGACGCGTTTATCCAATCTGGCCTTGCTTTTATATCGCTGGTATGTTTTGAACGGACACTCCCGCGACGAGGAAGACGAAAAAGATATCCGTGCTTATTTTAAAGAGCAGCTCCCCATAGATATAGAGCAGATATCCGGATTTTATGAGAAACTTTATCTCTATCAGAGTTATTGCTGGTATGCATTTATTCGTCAGGATTTTATCATGTATTACCGATACGCGCAGAAGTGGGTGGACCTATTCGAGGCTGAGCCCATTTTAAAATCTGTTGAAACAGGTCATTATATAAAAGGCGTACATACTTTATTGAATGCTCATTTTGATCTGAGAAATTATAAATTGTTTGATGAAACGCTAAAGCACTTCATTGCTTTTGAATCTTCAGATATCGCACAGAAGTATGATAATTTCCGTACGCACACTTCTCTCTATATTACCACGGCTAAAATCAATGGTCATCTGATGAAGGGAAGTTTTAGCGAGGGAGTAAAAATCATTCCGGAGACTGAACAGAAATTAAAAGAATATTCCCTTTATGTAGATCATCACCGGATATTGGTGTTCAATTATAAGTTTGCGTCTCTTTATTTCGGAGCCGGGGAGTATGAAAAAGCAATTGATTATTTACAGGAGATAATTAACAGTCCGATTGATTTACGCATCGATCTGCATTCATATGCC
>JBKDRQ010000131.1:0-3192 GCA_046341135.1 Bacteroidota bacterium | reverse complement strand
GATGACTTAGGTAAAGGAAACCTTTTCGCAACCGGACTCGTGGCGGGTGGTGCACTGGCAGGGGTGATGATTGCTTTTCTTTCTGCGTTTGAAGGTTCTAAGAGAGGTATGGATACTTTGAATCTTGAACATAGCTTAGTGAATGGCTTGTCTGAAAACGGGTATTATTTTCTGGGCACGATATTATTCATGCTAATGGGATGGATATTGTATAGAATTGGGTTGAAAAAAACTTAATAAGTTGAGGGTTGTCTGGTTGTCTTGGTTGTCGGGTTGTCTGCAATCAAGCAGTTCTTCGAGTCAAATACATCCCCCACACCAAACTCAGCAACAACAGCATGCCACCCAGCTGATGCAATTGCGCCATCCATTCAAAACCACCCCAACGATTAGGGATGATTTGTTTCGCCAATAAAACAGATGCAATACCCATCATCGCTTGGATAAAAACAATACCAACAGGAATAAAACGGGTTGCATGAAATAACGTTCCACGTGTTGATTTCCTCGTTGAGCTATACCAGATGATAATTGCCAGCACCAAAAGCATTGCCAGATTTCTGTGTACAAAATGAATGGTTAGTTTATTTTCTGCCAGATCCTTCAGGATTGGAGTTTCGCTAAATGCTTTTTTGGGCAACCATGTGTCTTGAATCAAAGGCCAGGTAGTAGCAGCAGTTGCGGCTTTATGTCCGGCCATGAAGGCGCCAAAAATCAATTGTATAGATAAAAGGGCTATGAGTATGATCGTAAGATTAAAGGCTCTTTTATTAGAATGGATTTTGTTTTGCGGCACTTTCAATTTGAGGGCAAACCAAAAGGTAAAACAGAGCAAGAGCATGGCCATCATGAAATGTAAGGCCAGTCTTGTTGGTTTTACATAAACTGCATCGCCCGTAAGTCCGCTTGCCACCATGATCCATCCCACGGCACCCTGCAATCCGCCCAACACAAAAAGCATAATTAGCGGACGTACCATTTCTTTGCGGAAATATTTTTTTACAAGAAAGTAAATGAATCCGATGGCAAACACCATACCCATCATTCGTGCCCATAAGCGATGAAACCATTCCCAGAAATAAATGAATTTAAAATCGCTGAGTTGAAAATCGAAATTCAACAGTTGAAACTGCGGGGTACTTTTATATTTATCAAAAGACGCTTGCCATGCGGCCTCATTCAAAGGAGGCAAACTGCCGGTAACAATATCCCATTCGGTAATGGAAAGTCCGGATCCGGTAAGTCGGGTAATCCCACCGAGTAGAATCTGAATAATGATCATACCTACGCCGATCAGCAGCCAGTTGGCTACCTTATTGTCGGATTGCTGCATCTATGAAATAGTTTCCGCAAAGGTATAAGAAGTTGTCTGTTGTCAGTTCTCGGTTGTCAGTTAAAAAACTGATAACAGACAACTGCCAACTGATAAACCCTCACATCAAATAAGCTCTTTATGTTTTATTTGCAGACTCATCAGAATGAGCAAGGCGCAAAGCATAACATACCCCCACTGAAACCAGAGGTACTCATTCCATAATCCAATTTGCAAAACCAGCCAGGTGATACCGATACTACCTGCATACAATGTCCAACCGAAGGCACTGGCTTTTTCCTGTAAATGTCTGACGATGCCCATTAAACATGGTGCTGCCACCAACACAATCAGCAAAAGACCTGGCAGGAAATAATCCGAAAAGGGGGTGCCTGCCAATAATGAGGAAGATAGCCCGAACGGATATTCCGGACGGATAATAAAAATTACGCCTACTCCCAGGGCTGAAAAACAAAGAATGGAAAGAAATAAGATTTGTAATGTTTTCATAAGGTGCAAGTTATCTGGCTCTCAATGGGGAGCAAATGATGAAAACAATTCAGGGGCATGATAAAAGTCATTGACAAAAGACAATAGTTTTCATGGTTCTCATGGCCTAAGGCCTCTTCTTTTGTTTGTCAATGTAAACCGACAACAGACAACGGACAACAGACAAACAACTTCTTCGTCAATGCGGTAATCTGTGTTTTATTGAGCCATATACTTTCGTGCCTAGGATAGCACTGAGAAGTGTTACAATTACAATGAGCGCACCATTTCCTATCAATGCAAATAGTGGTCCCGGACAAGCGCCGGTCAATGCCCAGCCAAAACCAAAAATCAATCCTCCGTATATATTCCCTTTCTGAAATTTTTTCGGGACAATTTCGATAGGCTCGCTATCAATGGTTTTGATATTGAATTTCTTGATCAGAAAAATGGAGATCATGCCGGTTGCAATAGCAGAGCCGATCACGCCAAACATGTGAAAGTTTTGCAGACGAAACATTTCCTGGATACGCCACCAGGAGCCGACTTCTGATTTAATGAGGATGATGCCGAATAATATGCCGAGCAGCCAGAAGATAAGCAGTGAACTTTTATGTTGTTTTGTATTCGTTGTTTGCACGTTAATTAGTTTACATTCCAAGAATAAGAGGTACAATTAGATTCGCTACGAGAAATCCACCTGCCATAAAGCACATAGTAGCAATAATCGAAGGCCATTCCAGATTGCTGATTCCCATAATGGCATGTCCGCTGGTACATCCATCGGCATAACGCGTGCCAAAGCCAACGAGGAATCCTCCACCTACCATTAAGATGAATCCTTTTAAACTCAGTAATGTACTCCAGTTAAACAAGTCTTGTGGCACCAGGTGATTACTGTCTGTTATACCATACGCCCCCATTTCTTTTTTCAAATCCGGGTGAAGGATCATTTCGTTGGGATTATGCAGAAAAAAGTAACAGAAAACTCCGCCACATAATAATCCGAATGCAAATACCAGATTCCATTTTTGTGCTTTCCAGTCGTACTTAAAAAAATCTGATGTGCCCGGCATACAAGCTGCACAGATATGGCGAAGATTGGATGAAAGACCAAAACGTTTATTGCCCATGATGAGCAACAGTGGAATCATTAATCCGATTAAAGGTCCGGCCACATACCAGGGCCATGGTTGAGAAAGGAAATTCATAAGAATGAAGGTATGAAGTTTTCGTTGTAATTGTTGTCGGGTTGTCGAAGTTGTCTTTGTTAATGCAAAACCAAAAATAAATACACTGACCTATCAATTGTAAAACAATTCAATTAATCGTATACTTTTGCTTCACGAATTGCAAAGCCATGAATGAATCTTTTGTACAACGCATTGCCG
>JBKDRQ010000130.1:0-2666 GCA_046341135.1 Bacteroidota bacterium | reverse complement strand
ATGTGTTTCAGGGTCTGGAGGGAAATCAGGGGCCATACCGATTACAGGGTCCTAATGGTGAGTTGTTTTTTATCGTGCTGGCCGGAACGGAAAGGGTGTTTATTGACGGAGAGTTGATGCAACGCGGGGAAGATCAGGATTATGTGATCAATTATAATACTGCGGAAATAAGCTTTACTCCAAGACGAATGATCAACAAAGACAAAAGGATTCAGGTGGAGTTTGAGTTTGCTGACAGAAATTATCTCAATACGCAGTTTTTTGTAGGAAATACTTTACAGGTAAATTCCCGGCTGACTTTTAGAGTCAATGCTTTCAGTAATGCAGATGCCAAATCTTCACCCATCAATCAGCAACTTACGCCTGAGCAAAAAATATTTTTATCCAAAGCAGGTGATCTGCGAGAGGGATCATTATTCAGTTCCATTACGCGCGACAGTTTTGATGTGACTAGAATTTTTTACAGGATGATAGATAGTACGGTCAATGGCAACACGTATGATTCAGTACTTGTTTTTAGTGCCTCACCTGCTGCTGAATTGTATAGTGCCGGATTTCAGGATGTAGGGCAAGGCAATGGAGATTATGTCCAGGATATTTCGGGGGTGAATGGAAGAATATTTAAGTGGGTTGCACCGGTGAATGGATTTAAGTCCGGACGTTATGCTCCTGTAGTTCAGCTGATCGCTCCCAGAATACAGCAGGTGGTTATTGCTGGTGCCGATTATCAGGTCAACAAAAATTTATTGATCAATACAGAGATGGCCATGAGTCGTTTTGATATCAATACCTTTTCAACAAAAGACAGTGAGAATGATATTGGTTGGGCAGGTCGCGTAAAGATGACTTATGATCAGCCGCTTACTGCTGCATCAAAAAATCCATTGATGTTAAGGCTTACCGGAGCTTATGAGCGGGTTGATCAGAACTTCAGACCCATTGAGCGTTTAAGGGCTGTTGAATTCACACGTGAGTGGGGCTTGCCGATATTTATGCAGCAGGAAGAAGAGCAGATATCTGATGTGGCAGTTGAATTATTCAAGACAGATCAGCATCGGTTTAAAAATTCATTGCAACGCTATCAGCGCGGATTATTATTTAGCGGATGGAAGTATCAGTTGCAGCATCAGTTGAATCATCGCCAGTGGAACTGGAATACGTTTGTAAACTATTCCGCCATGGATAGTGGATTTAACAAAGGATTTTTCCTGCGTCCGCAGGTTCAGATGAAGCGACAAGTATCCTTATTGGGAGGATCAGAAATAGGGGGTGTGTATTATCTGGAGCATAATCAAATCCGCAATACGAAAGGTGACTCGTTAAGCAATAGCAGTTTTGCATGGGATACATGGACATTCTTTCTTCGTTCGGTGAATCAGATAAACAGATGGGGCATTGATTTTTTTACCAGAAGAGATAAATTGCCTTTTGCAAAGCAATTGGAAGACATTGACCGCAGTTTAAATTACAACGCTTTTTTGGAGTTGATGCAGTATGAAAAGCATCAGGTAAAATTCAATGCTACCTATCGTGTGCTGGAAGTGCTGAATATCGGGCGAACCAATCAAAAAGCTGATCGTTCTTTACTCGGACGTACCGAATATATTTTCAATGAATTAAAGGGTGGTTTAAACGGAAATGTGCTGTATGAAGTAGGTTCCGGTCAGGAGCAACGAAGGGATTTTTCATTTTTGGAAGTCCCTGCCGGGCAAGGTGAGTATACATGGAATGATTATAATGGAGATGGCGTACAGCAGATTAATGAATTTGAGATTGCAGCATTCAGAGATCAGGCACGGTTTATAAGAGTGTTTACGCCCACTTTGGATTTTATCAGAGCAAATTATAATCAGCTGAACTATACGGTTGATTTGCAGCCTGGTCAGTTTATAGATATCCAACGATCAAAAAAGTTCTTGAAATTTATTTCCAGAGTATCCGTTCGAAGCAGTTGGCAGTTATACAGGAAGGCGGTATCGACGAAAGATTTCGAGTTGAATCCGTTTGGTAAGATTGCTGCGGATACTTCTCTGATTGCGTTAAATAATTTCATCAGCAATACCTTCTTTTTCAACCGTACTTCTCCTAAATGGGGATTTGAAATTACGCATCTGAGAAATTCCGGCAGAAGCATTGCCACCTATGGTCTGGAGACAAGGATAGCTGAAGAGCTGATGAATCGTGTACGTTGGAATTTGAATAGAAAGTTTGCTACAACGATCAATTTCAAGTTGGGTACGAATAAATTAGAAACGCCCAAATTTGATAATCGAAATTATATAATTCGTTTGTGGAGTGCCGAGCCGGCCCTCAGTTTTCAGGATGGTACGCGAAGCCGGATTTCTGTTGCTTATAAGCTGGATGTGAAGAATAATGAAGCCGGCTCGGCTGAAACAGTACGCATACATTCATTGATCAGCGAAATGCGCTATAATGTGCTTTCTAGCAGTACTATTAACTTCCGTTTCCAGATGAGTGATATCAATTATAAAAATGGGTCTGTAAATAGTCCGGCTGCATTTATTATGCTGGATGCTTTGTTGCCCGGACAGAATTTTATCTGGAATCTCGATATCACCAAAAGGCTGGCTAATAATATGGAGATATCTGTACAGTATGACGGAAGAAAACCCGGCACAGGCAAAGTCATCCACACGGGCAGGGCA
>JBKDRQ010000129.1:0-5655 GCA_046341135.1 Bacteroidota bacterium | reverse complement strand
GCTTAGGTTTTTGCGGGAAATAGTCTGCGCATTTTCCTGATTTTTTTCCGACTTGAAGTAGTCAAGCCCTTTAACCGTTTGTTCGTAGTGCTGTGAATGCAATGGAACTGCTTTTTCGGCTTCTTCGGCTTTATAAACTTTTACCGCTTGCAGGAAATTCAATTCAATGATATTGAAATCAGGTGTTATCAAGCAAAATATTCCGGGATGGTTTTCACTTTTCAGGTAACTGAGTGAAGTGTTTTGAAGCGGATAATTTATTTCTCCTGTTTCGGCTTCCATCAAAGTAAGCTGATGACCTTCATCCGCTTTTCTTCCGCACCTTGCCTTGTCTGGAATTTTTGAAATCTCAGCAAAGCGTTTTGGATGTTTCTTTTTGAAATCTCTCAACTCGTTAAGATAATTCAGAATCTCACTTTCTTCCTTCTGAATTTTGTTGCCAAACAAGGCTCCATCGCCTTTTTCTTCAAGCAAAGAGAATATCTTATTGTCTTCCCCAAAAGCAGTATGGAAAGACTGCAATTTTCTAAGGGCGTTATTAACCAGTTTTATTTGCTCGTCACCATGATCCGAAGGGTAGAAGTTGTAAACAAAAATCTGTTCAGCCCTTGAACCAATCCTGTTTACACGTCCAATTCGTTGCATTAAACGGGTGGCATTCCAGGGCACATCATAGTTTACAATCAAGTTACTTCTATGAAGGTTAATACCTTCAGCCAAAACTTCTGTGGTAATGATGATGTCGTAATCATTCTTCCATTTTTCTTCCTCAAGTTTGGCATAAAAGTTTTCACGAAGAATATTTTCAACGGTTTTACGGTTCTCTGCACTAACTGTCAGAACACGGAATTTGAAGTTTTTGCTGATTTGCTCTGAAAGTTGTTCAGCCGTCTCTTTAGATTCTGAGAAAATCACTAATTGACCGCTTGGATTGTGCTTTTTGCTTTTGAAAAATTCTGTTTTCAGTTTTTCGCTGAAAGCCTCCAGTTTCGGGTCTTTCTTTACCTTGCTCCAACGCAAAGCCAAATCGTCCACTTTCTCCTTGTCAGACTTTAGTAATGCAAGAAACTTCTTATCAAATGCGGAACGCTTAAATTCTTTATTGTTGCCGCCTTTCTCGTTTATCTTGGCTTCAATTTGGTCATAGCTTAACCCTTCTTCCAATAGTTTATTGATATCAAGGTCAGGAGCAACAAATACCCTGTCATTTTCAAACATTTCAATCATGTAATCAATGGCTCTTTGGAAGCGATTGATAGATTGAGTAAAGGCAAAAAAGCTGCTTTCCAAACGCTTCACTAAAAGCGTTTTCATAATTGCACTCAAACGACCGGAAATTGATTTTACGTTTCCGTAAATCTTTTTGTCTTCTTCGTTTGCCAAAAATTCAATGGCACGGTAACGGTAATAACCTAAGCCATCAGTTTCGTTTCCGTATTCATCTAATCCGGTAATCAACGAAACTGTTTCATAAAACAAAGTTGCGAGTTTACCATCCAGTTCATAGTAAAGGGAAATAGGGTCATCAACTTTTGGAAAGATGATTCCCTGACTTTTCATGTCTTCGAGATATTCTTTGTTTTTCTCTATGTCGGTTCTCGTTCTGCGAATTACCAATGGCTCTACAACATCATCCCGTAATTTTTGAAAAAGCGATTTTAGCTTTTTGATGTTAAGGGTCTTTTCAGCAGCGAGTTTCTTATATTGTTCGTTAAGTGGCTTGAAATAGTCCTGTAGGTTGCGGATATTCTCTAACGTGCTGTTTCTTTTGTCCTGAAACAGGTAAAGTTGATTTTCGATGTCCTGCGGCCTGTTGTTTAATGGTGTTGCCGAAATCAGAATTACTTTCTTTCGTGTGTCTCCATTTTCAGAAGGTCGGCTTCTCGGCTTTTTGCAAATTTCCTGCAATGCCAAATACATTTCAGTATAGTCGTTTCTGAACTTGTGTGATTCATCTACCACTATTAAATCAAACTTGTCTGCATTAGAATAGCTATAATTATCTTCATTCAGGATTTTGTGCAGACTACCAAGGGTAATGAATTCAAAGTGATTTTTGATTTGAAAATCTTCTGTTGTTCTTCTCCAATTGGCTTCAAGTGCCGGTGGTACCACAATTAGAATTTTAGAATGCGTTCCGTTTTCGTAGATGAACTTCTTAATTACCATACAGGCAATAATCGTTTTACCCAAACCAACTACGTCAGCAAGGATAAATCCGTTGTGCTTCATCATTATTGCGTAACCCTGATTGGCGGCATCAGATTGATATTTCAAACGCATGAACTTGTCAGGGAGCAATAAATCAATATTGTAAGGGTCGTATTCAACACGCTTTCCGAAATACTCAATCAGCATTTTGATATACAATTCAAAAGGCCTGAAGTCGTCACGCAAGTAAGTTTTCTTTCTGATGGCTTCCGCTTCTGCATGGAGTATCGGAACGGATTCGTTCCAAAGTCTTTCAAATTCTTCGGTAGCAAATTTCACATCCTCATAGTCACGCAGACTAACATTGAATTCGGAATTTGATTCCGGAGTTGCCCCAAGTCCGGCATCCGTCAAGTGGGAGGAGCCAGTTATTACTTCGCAAGGAGTATATTCATTGAATGATGCTGGTCTGAAAATGTAAACTTTGGCGTGAATCTTCTTTTTTGGGTGAGCTCTTAATTCTATTTTTCCGCTGATCAGGTCATCAATAAATTGAATAATTCCTTTCTCTGTTACTTCATTATATTCAGCCTCCTGAATATTCTTGATGATTTCCTCCAATAAATCAGCCCTTGTTTCTTCGGGGTTATCTAAATATAGTTGCCCTTTGTCGTGATATTTTTTAATAAGTTTATCAACATTAATACCCACGAGCACTCTGATTTTGGCATCGGGAAGTTTTTTAATTAAATCTCTCACTTTGAAATATCCAGAAGCCCTGAAGTAGCCAACCAGTGCATCAAAATGACGGATGCTGTCAATATTAGTAAATACCCCATTAAACTTTTTAAGTAAGCTGTTGTCGTCTTGATTTGTAAAAAACTTAGTATGCATTTATTTACTTATTTCTGTATTTTTAATACTATATGCTTATTTCAGGCCTTAATTTAAACTGAAGATATTTTTATTTTTTTATTCCCATACCTACTTCAAAAAAATAATTTATATTTCAATAAGCTTTTCTTCCTGTTTGGTTTATTCATAGAATGATAAAACTTAAAACACACCAATCCGGATCATATGAACTCTTCCACATAGCATATCGCACAAAATATTGATTATCATACACTTTTATTAAAAGTCCCTGAAAATTGATATAATAATTCTAATTATCTACCTTTTCACCTGGTTTGAAAAAGCATGATTTGATAGTTTATCACTTACGGCTTTTTCAGCCCTATTTTATGTTTAACCCTTGTAATGATACTCCAGCAATAATTTTTCAGGTGTTTTACGCTCTCCGCTTTGCATCAAGTGTCTTTCAATAGTTATTTTATTTTTATCATCCTGCTTTACTGTAATATACCAGCTCCAGTCGTTGCCGGTGATATTTTTATATTGCCATACCCAATATTTATCGGTGTCAATCATTGCTGAACGAACAAATTGTAACGGTTCATACTCCCCATCTACACCTTCTATTTCTTCCATTAATTTAGATTCCGAAACCGGACAGGATTTTACTGTATTGTCATCAATAGTTGGGAAATCCATATTCATTACTGAAAGATAATCGTCATTTTTAACTACGTAGTCCTCTTTTTTAATTGATTTCCCCAGTACAAGGAAGTCAAGTATATGCTCCCAAAAGGTTGTAATATTTGGTAAAAAAGACAGTTTCTTAACACGGTAGACCAGACTCGTTATTTTATCAATTTGGTGTTGTGTGGGGATGGTAAATTCCTCGGCAATACTGCAAAAGTCCAAAATCAGGAAAAGTGAATTTAAAAATCTTTTATCTGATTCATTTTCTGCAATTCTTATGGAGAAATCTATAAACTTTAAAATAGTTTCTTTGTCTTCCGGAATACTATGGGTTAAATCATGAAACAATCCATACGTCACCATTCTGTCGTGGATGAGCGGATATCCGTGCCAGTCAACACGAATTTTATAAAACGCATAAAAATCATCAAAAGATTTATTTTCTATTATTGCAGGAATTAAATCTTTCCCAGGTGCTTTATCAATAATAAATTTTAGTGTTGTCATACTTTAAAATTTCTTAGAAATACAGATGCTCGATCAGTTTCTCTTTATCTTTTTTTACATTCATTTTGTTGAGTGAAAACGATCGACTTCGAATGAGCTGTCCGGGTTCTACACAATAACCCGCGTAAGAGCCATTGGCGGCAAAATGGGAAACCTCACAGACGTAAAACATCGTTTGATTAATGAGAAAATAATAGTAATCGCACATCTTTAAAATGGCTAAATGAACAGGATGCTTGTTATTTTCTATATCCCAATTTTTTTGAAAATGATGCAACACACAGCCTGAGTTGTTTTCATAATGCATCACCAAAGCTGATTTGCCATCCGCAGAAACGGTAAAGCTATTCAGCATTTCTTTCTCTTCATTAAAGCCCCATACAAGACCATAGTGTCCTTCTGCCTTATCAGACATGAGTTCAATTTCTGCTTCCAAAAACCAATCATCAGCCACATCTACCGGCATAAGTTTTTCATAGGTTAGACGTGTTTGTTCCGAAAGATTTTCCATCCAGTAGTGATTGTCACGAACAAAGGTTTTTTCGTTTTTATTTTCTACAACCTTCCATCCGGATGCGTCGCGGTAAAAATGATTAGACAACAATACCTGCTGCATGTCTAACTGATAAGCCTGGGGATAAAGAATCATATATTAAAAATGTTTAGTTGTTGAGTCGTTTAGTTGTGTAGAAGTTTCTTAACCATAGGCAGAAAGCTCAAAATCAATGGTAATTTTCAGGAAGTCGATATCCAACATAAAGTGTTTATCCAGCTTAAATATGACCTTATTCATCGGAAAAATCATATCCTTATAATGCGGTGGCATCCGTAATAAATTATAGCCCCTTGTAATAGGAGGAGGTGGCACATTTTTGTTTACACTGAAGTTCACCAGGTTCACTACTCTTTTTCTCGATCCATGAACCGGCCAGATGCAGAGAAGCGGTGGGTGGTGAAAAGGCGTGTAATAATCCAGTGTCCCAATCCGTAAATATGAAAACGGGCTGGGCACACGCAGTATTTCGCTTTTATGTTAGTTGGATAATGTGATTATTTTATTCATTAATAATTTTTCTACCTATTAAATCCTAAGTTCAAGTCATTTCGAATTCATATTGTTACTTTCTTTGTCATCGCTACAAAGAAAGTAACCAAAGAAAAATCTAGGCAGACCCGATCGCTCCGCGCGTTCTGCCTTGCCAGCGCGCTTTTATCCATATAATCATTGTAGATTATACCTATTCAATGATTGGTTAATTCCTGGAAATGGGTAAATCAGCGGCATGAGGTATTGTCATCCAGGTGGAGTAGTCAATTCCGTAGAAGTTAAAATAAGTACCCGGTGCTTCCTTTTCGATGATGTTGATTTTCCTGGTATTTTTTGGTAATGCCGGAAAGATGAGCGTGTAGGTATGATACTCTCCCTGCTTTTTAAAATAGTGTTTTGCCGGA
>JBKDRQ010000128.1:0-3019 GCA_046341135.1 Bacteroidota bacterium | reverse complement strand
TCCCTGGGAGATGATGGGAGAAAATCAAATGCAAAAATACTGGTTGCCCTGGCTGGTTGGGATGCCGGCTGAAACTTCCAGAGCCATCTGCTCGATGATTTTTGGTGGCGTATTTGAAAAGTTTCCTAAACTAAGAGTGGCCTTTGCGCATGGCGGCGGTTCTTTCCCTTTTACTATTGGAAGAATACAGCATGGCTTTGATGTACGACCAGACTTAGTGGCCATAGACAACCCTATCTCTCCTAAAAATTATCTTGGTAAATTCTGGGTGGATAGTCTGGTGCATGATGTAAATGCCATGCAATACCTGATAGAAGTAATGGGCGAAGATCATATTTGTCTCGGCAGCGACTATCCCTTCCCGTTAGGAGAGCATGTGCCGGGAAAGTTGATTGAAGAGATGGATTTATCGCAATCGCTCAAACATAAATTATTGTTTGAGAATGCAAAGCGGTGGTTGGGTATTTAAGAATAGTAGCCAGCATATAAAGTCCCTTTTCTTTAAAAGCTTTAGGAATGGATCTTGTCATAGAAAATTTTGTGATCAAAAATTTTGACCGCAATACTGATAGTTCGTTCTGGTAAGGAGAAAAAATGTAACCATCCGGAAATTTATCAGGATTATGCTAACCTTATTCAGCATCCAGCTCAAAATTTAAGCGATCTTGCTCAATGAGCTGCTTTAATTCTTCTTCTTTGGGCAAATAAAGCAAATACTTACTGGCATAGATATTATTCTTATCATTCAGTACTGAGTATTTTACGATGGTTTCATCTTTTTCTGAACATAACAAAATACCAATGGTAGGATTATCATCTGAACTTCGCTTTAGATCGTCATACATACGCACATACATATCTATCTGACCGATATCCTGATGTGCAAGATTACCTGTTTTAAGATCTATCAGCACAAAGCATTTTAGTAAATAATTATAAAAAACAAGATCAATATAATAATCGGATGTGTCGGTAACGAGATGTTGTTGCCTGGCTACAAAAGCAAAGCCCTTACCAAATTCCAGTAGAAATTTTTGCAAGTGATCAATAATGGCAGTTTCAATTGTTTGTTCAGAGTTTTTTATATCATCAGGCAGACCTAAAAACTCAAATATGTAGGGATCCTTTATGTAGTGCTGTATCGAATTTCTCGCATCCTGTTTGGGGAGCTGCTTTACCACCCGCTCAAAAGCCATACTGTTAATCTGGCGTTGCAGTTCCCGACTGTTCCAGTTACCCGTTATAGTTTCCTCCAGATAATATTTTCTTTTTATTTCAGAATCAAGCCTTGAAAGCAGCCTATAATGCGTCCAGCTCAATTCGGTACGCAATGCGTTCCAAATTGGAAAAGCGTTGTAAAACGCCCTCATATTATTCAGATTGCGTTCATCGAACCCCTTCCCAAACTCCGACGTAAGCTGAGTTGCCAGATTTTTTAAAATAGCCTTGCCATACTGAGCCTTAGATTGCCCCTCTTGTTCATCCTCTACAATGATTTTCCCGATATGCCAATAAGTTTCCAGCAAAGCCGAATTAGCCATCCTGAACAGTCGCTGACGGGATTGAATAATAATTTCTTTGACAGAATGATACAATGAGAGATTTTGTTTTTGCATGGTTAATATGATTTAAATGGTGTTAAAATATAATGATATATACAATAGCTTCTACTTCATTAAATAGCAAATGACTACTCATACTCCCATTTTAAAAATTGGTAATGTCCTAAAATTAAAAACAGATACAGTATTGATTATTATAATAAACGATTATAAACGAACATATGCGGATAGCATGAATTAGGTTACCAAGGATTAATATAGAATGTTGTCGTTGTTATCGTGGTTATCCTGGTTGTCATGGTTATCAATATTATACCCAATTATTGTTCTGTTAATTTTCCCTGGTCGAATTCCGTCTGGTAGAATATATCTCATATTTGCCGAAATTAACCTATGACAAAAGATTTAAAGCAGTCTATTGAAAGTAAGATTATATCAATCAAAGGAATACAAATCATGCTTGATAGAGATCTTGCTGAACTGTATCAAACAGACACACGCACATTAAAACAAAGTGTCAAAAGAAACAGTGAGAGGTTCCCGTCAGATTTCATGTTTGAACTGGAGGAGAATGATATTCTACATCTGGTATCACAATCTGTGATACCGTCAAAAAGTTATTTTGGCGGATCAAAACCATACGCATTTACAGAACAGGGAGTTGCAATGCTTGCTTCCGTGCTCAAAAACAAAACAGCCGTTCATACTAGTATTACAATTATCCGAGCTTTTGTGGAGATGAGAAGACTTATTGCCATTTCCGGAAATATATTCCAAAGAATCACTAAAATTGAAAAGCGACAAGTCGAATATGATTTGAATTTTGAGAAAATTTTTAAAGCTTTAGAGGATAAAGATACGCTACCTGCCTATGGCATTTTTTTCGATGGCCAAATTTTCGATGCTTATAAGTTCGTTTTGGATATTATGCGCAAAGCAACGAATTGCATCATTCTAATAGATAATTATGTTGACGATAATACTCTGCAGTTTTTTACAAAAATAAAATCCGGGATTACCATACTCATATATACACAAAAAATTACAAAACAGCTACAATCTGATGTTGAGCATTTTAATAAACAGTACGGCGGCATTATACTTAAGGAAATAAAGAATAATCATGATCGGTTTTTAATCATTGACCATGCTGAAATGTATTTGATCGGTGCTTCTCTTAAGGATGTAGGCAAAAAAATGTTTGGATTTTCAAGAATGGAGTCTGAAGCCATTAAATTATTATCGAAATTAGATATAAACCCTACCACTACATCCCGTCAACAGATTTAGGTTGTCATTTTTATCATGGTTATCAATATTATCGTGGGTGTCGATAAACGTTTCAACGAGCCAACAAATCAACAAATTAAATCAGCCCCGTAGGGGCGACATATTAATAGAAAAATAAAACGACAAAAATATAAAGCTCCGTAGGAGCGGCACATCATCTTGAACCA
>JBKDRQ010000127.1:0-5760 GCA_046341135.1 Bacteroidota bacterium | reverse complement strand
TGAATACGTCCTTTTTGAATCATGTTTTAGGCGTTAGTCTTTGCAAGTATTTGTTCCAGTATCTGATGAGCAACATCCATGGCTCTGAATCCATCAGTATCTGCAACCGGAACCGGTTTGTTTTCTATTATGGCATCTCTGAAATATTCAAGCTCTAAACGAATAGCATTCGTATCCTGCACTTCAGGATGAATAACCGAAATAGACTTTTTCCCTTCCCTTGTTTCAATATCAAAATTTAAGGCAGCATGGGGCGATGAGTCATTCATTCTGATTACTTCCGATTTTTTCTCAAGAAAATCAATACCAATATAAGCGTCTCTCTGAAATATCCTGACTTTTCTCATTTTTTTCATACTGATTCTGCTGCTGGTCAGATTAGCCACGCATCCATTATTGAATTCAATACGAACATTAGCGATATCAGGCGTGCTCGTCATTACAGCTACTCCACTGGCGTGCACCTGTTTGACTTCACTTTTCACCATACTTAAAACGATATCGATGTCATGAATCATCAGATCCAGGATGACACTCACCTCTGTTCCCCTTGGATTGAACTGAGCAAGGCGATGAACTTCAATAAACATCGGAGAAATATTCAAATCCTTGACAGATAAAAACGCGGGATTGAATCTTTCAACATGGCCAACCTGAAATTTCACATTCGCTTCTTTTACCAATTTCACTAGTTTTTGTGCTTGCTCCATGGTATCACACATAGGTTTTTCAACAAACACATGTTTGCCGCTTTTAAGAGCCAGTTCACATAATTCAAAATGAAAATTGGTGGGCGCAACAATATCAACAGCATCTACAATACCCAGTAGTTTCTCAGGACTCTTAAAATGGGGTATGCCAAATTGCTTTTCAACTTCACCGGCCAAACTGAAATCAGGGTCATAAAAACCGCATACCTGAACGCCTTTGATGTCCAGCCAGTTTTTCAAATGTATCTTCCCAAGGTGACCAACCCCAAATAATCCAACTTTCAGCATAGAGAAACTTAAGGATGGCAAATATACTTAAGGTTAGGGCTGATTATACTATTTTGAAACTTTTCATTGATAATTATTTGGAAAATAAATACCGGAAAGCCTTATATTTGCACTCCAAATTTTGGATCGGTAGTTCAGTTGGTTAGAATGCCGCCCTGTCACGGCGGAGGTCGCGGGTTCGAGTCCCGTCCGGTCCGCAACTTAAAGGCCTCGTAATTAACGAGGCCTTTTCTTTTGAAGTATACTTATTGATTTTATTTATATAGTTTCCCTCTCATAAGCTGGACTTTCCAACACCAAGGCAATACGCAAACAACGATCAACGGACAACGAATAACGTATCTTATAAGGGTGAACCCTTAAATTTGTAACATATCATCCTATAGATGTTTGATAAGTAAATTTGATTACTACTTTTACACTGTCATCGTATCCTAAGCATCTGTAACAAGATGTAAAAAATTAAAATCCGTACACGAATGAAAAACTTGATAACCATCCTGTTTGCAATCATTGCAATGAACAGCTCCGCTCAGGATGTTATCTTACAAAGGAGTTGTTCGAGCCAATCCATCTCCACTCAGGTTGACAGTCTGAAAAAATCATTCACACAACACGGATTTGTTTTGCTAAAAGAAGCCAGTATCAGCATGGAAAGCGAATTTGAAATGCCGGTGATCGTGCCCCTAAATGAAGGTGCCTGGTATCAGATCGTATTCATTGGCGACCCCACCAGTAAACTACATGAAGTAAGAATGTATGACTATGATGAAAAGCAGGTTTTCTACAGAAAAATGTTTGGCTATGCAGAAGGAAATATCATTAGTTACGAATATCAACCCCACCACAGCGAATGGCATATGATTAAACCCGTACAAGTAAACAAAGAAAAGAAAGATTGCTGTGGGTATATTATGCTACTCAAAAAAGTGAAAGATTCAGAACCGCTGGCGGTTCTCTAAAAATAACACGTTTTGGTTTTATCAGGTTATATCCGACCTCGGTTTCTACCGGGGTTTATTTTTTTAAATAAAAGGCAAGGATTAAGCATGATCCAATGCCTGTTCGATATCAGCAATAATATCATCTATATATTCAAGCCCGACAGAAATGCGTACCAGTCCATCGGTTATGCCTACAGCCTTCTTTTCATCTACATTTAATTTGGAATGCGTAGTAGAAGCAGGATGAGAAGCGATGCTTCGTGAATCTCCCAGATTGTTGGTAACACTCAGCATTTTCAGCGCATTCAAAAACCTCCTCCCGCTTTCCAACCCTCCTTTTAATTCAAAGGTCACGATCCCTCCACCATTACTCATCTGCTTTTGGGCAATGGCATATTGCGGATGAGAGGGTAAAAAAGGATATTTGACCATGCTTAATTTGGGATGTTTCTGTAAATGTTGAGCGAGCTTCAATGCATTCTCCGCATGCTTATCCATTCGGACAAAAAGGGTTTCCAGACTTTTGGTCAACACCCATGCATTAAACGGGCTCATCGATGGACCGGTATTCCGAACAAATAAATACATGGGATGAATCAGTTCCTTTCTGCCCACCACCACTCCACCCAGTACTCTGCCCTGGCCATCCATGAATTTGGTTGCAGAATGCACCACTAAATCGGCCCCGAATTTAAAGGGCTGCTGTACCGCTGGTGTGGCAAAACAATTATCCACCACAAACAGGATATTATTTTTCTTGCAAAGCGCTGCTACATATTCCATATCCAATATATCCAGACCAGGATTAGATGGCGTTTCCACATATAGCATTCTGGTGTTGGGCCTGATCAGTGATTCGATCTCCTCAGGCTTATTCATATCGAAATAGGTAAAGTCAATCCCCCATTTCGGCAAATATTTGGTAAGAATGGTATGGGTGGAACCGAAGACAGCAGATGCAGAAATAATATGATCGCCCTGTTTCAAAAAAGTCATGAAAGTAGAAAAGATCGCTGCCATACCTGTGCCGGTTGCAATGCCGGTTTCTGTCCCCTCCAGCAAGGCTACTTTTATGATAAATTCATCAACAGTTGGATTGGAAAACCCGGAATAGATATTCATCTCCGGCGTGTCCGTCATAAAAGCCGCAGCCATATCCTCTGCCGATTCGTATACAAAACTGCTGGTTAAAAAAAGGGGCGTGCTGTGCTCTTTCTGCTCCGTGCGTTCCATTTGTGCACGGATAGCTTCTGTTTGCGGATGATAAGACATACAATTAATAATTTATGGTTGATATAAGGCACCGTTTACTTCTACAACAAAACTAATATTGGCTCCTGCCCTGCGTAGTGTTTCTGCTACTGAGCAATATTTCTCCATCGACAAAGCAGCAGCACGATAAGCTTTAGAAGGATCAATATCGCCACTCAATATAAAACGCAAATGAATAGTTTGCCATAGTGATGGCTCTTTACCGGACTCTCTTTCTCCGTCTGCTTCTACTTTGAGCTCGGCAATCGATTGCTTCTGTTTCTTTAATATACTTACAATATCAACGGTACTGCATCCGATGAGTGCTGCCAACATCGACTGCATCGGTCTTAAACCCTTACCGGTTCCTCCCTGCTCAATAGATATATCCGTTTGCATGGAATTACCCGATGCATCCGTGATGGTAAGTCCATAATCTCCATGTGTATTGACTGCCGTTAAAAGTGCCATAAGGATTGCAAAGATAAAGAACAGAAAAAACGAATGTTAATAACCCCTCCTCTATTTTTGCAGTCAGATGAAAAAACAAACCCTGGTAGTCAAATTTGGTTCGGCTGTTCTTACAGGAAAGGATGGCAAAACCAACGCTGCCGTTATCAAAAAAATTACCGGTGAATTGGTGGATCTGATGCAGGACCATCAAATTATTCTGGTGAGCAGCGGTGCAGTAAGCAGCGGGAAATATCTGCTCCATCAGTATAAGGGAACGCTAACCGAAAAAAAAGCTGCCGCCGCCATCGGCAACCCTATCTTAATACAACTCTATCAGAAATATTTCCAAAAACACGGCATCTCTGTGGCACAGGCACTTTGTGAACGCCACCATTTCAGCAACAGAAAACAATTCATCCAGCTGCAAAACACCTTCGAAACATTCTGGAAAAACAAGATCATTCCTATTGTGAATGAGAACGACTTGGTGAGCAATAATGAATTAAAATTTTCTGACAACGACGAACTGGCTACACTACTGGCCATCGGCTTCAATGCACAAAAAATGATCCTTTGCACATCCAGCAACGGACTACTGGATCACAACAACAAATTAATCCGGCAGGTAACTAAGATAGACGAAGAAATCAGATCTTATATCAGCACTGAAAAATCTGCTGTCGGACTTGGAGGCATGCTTTCAAAAATCACCTTTACCCAACTTGCCACTTCTTTAGGAATAGAGGTTTATATGACCGGACTGCAAGGTGAGCACCCTTTAAGAGAAACTTTGAATCTGCAAAGAGGCACCTACTTTAAATCTGCCCGATCCGGATTGAAAGCCAGACAGAAATGGCTGATGAGCGGATCTGTTACGGTTGGTCAAATTCATGTTGATGCCGGTGCGGAGAAAGCATTGCTGTCGAGAAAAAGTCTGCTCACAGTTGGCATCATTAAAATTGCAGGCAATTTCAGCGAAGGGCAAGTGGTACAGATCATGAATGAGTCAAACGAAATTATCGGTGTTGCCAAAACAAAACTCAGCAATCAGCAAATCATCAAACAACGCCAGATTAAAAACAGCGTTGCCGCCCATGCAGACGATATTGTTATTTTCTAAAATACATAACGAATGAATTCAACAAAAAAAATAGCAGCAAAAATAAAACTGACACATTCAAAAAGAATGGAACTTCAGCAAGTAAGTGGTGCTGCCATTAATAAGCTATTGAAAGGAATTGCGAAGGGGCTGATTGAGTTCAATAAAGATATCATTAAAGCCAACGAAAAGGATCTCGCCAAAATGGATAGAAACAGTCCGCTCTATGACCGGCTGCTGCTTAACGAAGCGAGAATTCATGCCATCGCCAACAGTATTAAAAAAGTAATTGCTTTAGCAGATCCTACAAATATCCGTTTAGCTGAAAGAAAACTTAACAACGGATTATTATTAGAAAAAATCACCACCCCACTAGGAGTCGTTGCCGCCATCTTTGAATCACGTCCCAATGTAGTAGCTGATATTGCGACACTTTGTTTAAAGAGTAGAAATGCCTGCGTTCTCAAAGGCAGTAAAGATGCAGACCATACCAATAAAGCCATTATTCAAATCATCCATGAAACCCTTAAAAAAAACGGATTATCCACTGCACTCGTTTACTTGCTCCCGCCTGACAGAGAAGTGGTGCAGGAACTTTTTACGGCGACGCAATATATTGATGTCATCATACCCAGAGGCAGTAACAGCCTGATCGAATTTGTGAGAAAAAACAGCCTGGTGCCTGTCATTGAAACCGGTGCCGGTGTATGCCACACTTACATTCACAAATCGGCTGACATCAAAATGGCTGTCAATATTGTAGTCAATGCCAAAACCCAGAGGCCTTCCGTTTGTAACGCCTTAGATACGATCCTGGTGGATTCCGGCATTGCCAAAAAATTTCTTGATACCCTTAAGCCTGAATTTGAAAAAAGAACGGTTAACTTATTGAGTGACGCCCCCTCTTTTGAAATCCTTAAAGGTTATCCTTTTCTTAAAAAAGCAAAGAAAGAAGATTACTTCAAAGAGTTTTTGTCATTGACCTGCGCCATAAAACAGGTAAATGGTATAGAGG
>JBKDRQ010000126.1:0-4815 GCA_046341135.1 Bacteroidota bacterium | reverse complement strand
ACTTTGAGCAGGTTACTGATAAAGACGGTGCCATCATGGCGAGAAGACTGGCTAAAGAGGAAGGCTTGTTCTGTGGATACAGCGCCGGAAGTTGCTTGCAAGGCTTGATTCAGCTGGGGGACAGATTAAAAAAAGACGATCTTGTTGTTTGTATTTTTCATGATCATGGAAGCAGGTATATTGGCAAAATATACAATGACGACTGGATGAAACAAAAGGGTTTTATGTAATAGACTCAAATATTACGGAAATAAAACAATTCTTCTCTTGAACGGGCAATCATAGTATTTTGACTTAGGCACTTTACCGGTATAGATAAATGACAATTCAAATACCTGCGGATTTACCGGACCCTTATTTTGTTTGGAAACAACAATATCATAAGTTAGCCCCACCTGCACATTACTCCACTTTAAACTTACATAAGGATATACAGCATCTCCTTCCCTATACCACGCACCGATAAATCCCATAATATCTGAATCCACTGAGCCGACTTTTCTTCCAACTGCTCCTCCTACAGAAAAATAATTTTGCGTCGCCTGCCTGTGATAAACAGAGAAAAAATTTAATGCCACTAAATCATTGGGATAATACTGTACATTCAGGTTTCCGGCATAACGGATATTAAGTCTGTTTGATTGATCGTTTAAGAAAGAAAGACTAGGCTGATTGATATCAAAAGCGGCACCGCCAACATCCAAAACAAAACGATTATCATCAGAAAAATGTGTATACAGAATTCCTGATCCAAGAGAGAAATAAGGTTTCATGGAAGCAAGCCCCGTCTCACCTGTTGGCAGGGACAAATCAAACCCACCGCTGGTAAACTGTTGTCCAAATGTAAGTTTACTATAATCAAGCCTTCTGTTGTTGTAAGAGCCAAAAAAACCGGCTGCTATATTACTGTATTTGCTCAGGTTTAAATGATAGGCCATGGTACCACTAAAGTATACACTTCGGAAAGCTCCATTCATCGTTTGGTCATTCATTAGAGCTCCTCCTACAGCTAGTACATTGTCATTGTTTTCATTATAAAATTTATACTCCAAAGCCATTGACTGAGTATTAAAAGGCGTCGAAGCATTTCCCCATTGTTGTCGTAAATTACCCATAATACACCAGTCTCCATACTGAGTTCCCGTTAATGCAGGGTTCACGTAGTGGGGTGCCATAAAAAATTGGGAAAAATGTGGATCCTGTGCAGAAACTGAAAAGCCAATAAATAAAAAACAGGATAATATATAATAAGCGCGTTTCATTAATCATTAAAATAAATCAGAAAAACAGTCAAAGGGTGAGGATTATAGGCACTTCAAAGGATCATGGTTAAGAGGATATGCGAAATTAGGAAAAGAAATTGTGATTATAACTTATGATCTTCTAGGTTTTTTTTCATGAAATGAAGCAGAAATTCAGGGTAAACCCTTATTGATTGTATTTAATTCCTCTAAAATCAGCACAAAATGTATTGTAGAAGTAAATTATTTAAAGTCATCAGAATAATTTTACTACGTTATTATAATTCGTAATAATCCTGATAAACCAAAAAAACCTTTTAAAGATACCATTATCCAATACCTGAAAACCAATAAAAGCCTATCGTGTCAGATTCATCTGTATGATTTGAACCAACCAACAGTGAGCATGGCTTCGAAAAAAAGATCTGGATCCTATTGAAAACCGGTTAATCCGATAACTATGAATTCCAGATCTTTTTTCTTTTTTATCACTGTTTATCCCGAGCCCCTTAAAACTGCATCTCTAAAATACCGCATTTAATTAATAAGGTAATTAAAGCGGATTATTTACTAATTTGCCTGCATAAGCCAGCATGTGCGAACATTTGTTGACCATACAGGCAAATTTTTATCTATTCCCACTACTCCAAAAAGGATCATTTCACTGGTCCCCTCTATTACAGAACTACTGTTTGATTTGGGTCTGCATGATCGTGTTGTCGGAATTACAAAATTCTGCGTACATCCTGATGAGTGGTTCAGAACCAAGCCTCGGGTAGGCGGCACCAAAAACTTGAATCTCTCTGCTATAAAGATCTTACAACCAGATCTGATTATAGCCAATAAAGAAGAGAATGTAAAAGATCAAATAGAACAGCTGACTAAAACATATCCTGTTTTTACTACAGTTGTAGACTCTGTGGCATCCGGCGTTCAAATGATCAAAGATGTTGGCGCTATTACTAATGCCGATCATAATGCTCAAAAAATAGCAGATGAAATCTCAGAAAATCTAAAAAAACAATACTTGAAAGATATAAGAACATTGTATCTTATTTGGAAAGATCCTTTTATGGCAGCAGGTGGAGACACTTTTATCAGCGACATGATGGAATACGCCGGATTCAGGAATGCAATACACCATATTTACAGATATCCAACCATAACAGAAGAAGATATAAAAAATATAAATCCGGAAATCATATTACTATCTTCCGAGCCTTACCCCTTTAAGGAAAAACACATTCAAGAACTACAAAGCATTTGTCCACTTGCTAAAACTTGTGTGGTAGATGGAGAAATATTCAGTTGGTATGGAAGCAGAATGAGGCACGCCTTTAATTATTTCAACATTTTGCATAATAAAATAAGCGCTTATGGAACAGCGTAAACACAGCTATTGCTACATAAGTGTCACTTTATTATGGTTATCTTATTTTATAACCTGGCCTTTTTACAAATACGTTCTGGATCCAGACGGAGCTTCATATGCATCCATTGCTGAACAATATGCAAATGGATATTTTACTGAAGCAATCAACAGCGTCTGGAGCCCTTTACACGAATGGTTGATCATCCCATTTATTAAAATGGGGATATACACGCCATATGCATTTAAATTCAGCAATCTGCTCATTGGCACAGGCGTTCTTATCACAATACATTTATATTTATTAAAAAGCAATCTTGATAAGGCAATAAACAAATACCTTCTGCTGTGTCTTCCTGTTATTTTATGCTACTTTATTTGGTTTGAATTAGCTGCCGATATACTTTTCTGCCTTATTGTGCTTATATATTTAAAGTTGACTCAGGATGTCAGTTTTTACAATGATTATAAAAAGAATATATTGGTAGGATGTATAGGTGGCTTTGGCTATCTGGCAAAGGGTGTTGGCCTCCCCTTTTTTCTGATTCATTACACTTTAATCCATTTTTGGAATAACTGGTCATTTAATAGATTTAAATATTATTTATCAGGGTTGTTTTTTTTCATTTTAATCTCAGCGCCCTGGATCATTATTTTACACAGCAAGTATAATATATGGTTATACAGCAGTGCAGGAGCACTGAATATGAGCTGGCTGCTAACTCCCTCAGCTACAAACGAACTGTTTTGTATGCCTCCGCCCAATCAGTATGCGTTTTCCTACTGGGAAGACCCGTGGTTTGTTCAGGATATTTTTCACAGCCCTTTTGACAACCTGAATCAATTTGTTAAATCAATCAGGCATGTTTTGTATAATGTACAGGAATATGTAAAAGTATTTATTCAGATTTCATTCCTGTCAATTTCCATAGTTTTTATCTCTCTGGTTAATCTCATTCATAACCCATCTAAAAAAAACTTTTATATTTTCATTAGTATTTTTCTTTTACCAACAGGATATATTTTATTTCATTATGAATACAGATACTTATGGCCAATATCATTATTTATAATGATAACAGGCATACATTATCTTAAACATCTTTTTATAATTTTCCCTTTGATTAAAAGACAACGCATATTAATCTGGCTAATCTATTTCAGTTCATTTTTAATTGAACCAATTAATCAATTAAAAGATCTCGCTTACAAAAACAGGGATTTATATGATTTAGCCACACTATTACAAAAAAACAATATTGAAGATTCATTTACATCAAATAAAAAAAATAACGAATGTGCGGTAGTTGCGTATATCAATCGCATAAAATACTTTGCACCTAATCAAAATACGGTTAATATACATGCTCTTCTAAGTATAGCCAAGAAACAAAACATAAAATATTGTCTGTTTTTTTATAAAAATGATCAGGAGAAAACTTGTATTTTAAGCTCAATACCTAATCATGATTATAAATCTGTGAAACATATTAATCATCAAATAATTGCCTTCGAGCTATGATTCTTACAAACAGCATAATCTGCCGAATGAATCATTTTTGTATCTTTGCAGCCTGAAATCTAAAACAACCACACAATGAGCAAATACAAAGCCGGCGTACTTTTTGGAGAAGAACTGGAAGCCTTATTAAATGATGCAAAAGATAATCAATTTGCACTACCTGCAGTTAATACAATTGGCACGGATTCTATTAATGCCACGCTGGAAGCTGCAGCCAAAGTAAATTCTCCTGTCATTATTCAGTTTTCTAATGGAGGTGCTCAATTTATTGCAGGAAAGGGAATGCCAAATGATAAATTGCAGGCAAACATACAAGGAGCTATTTCGGGAGCCCTTCATATTCACAACGTAGCGAAATATTATGGAGTTCCGGTAGTATTGCATACTGACCATGCCGCTAAAAAATGGTTGCCCTGGATTAGTGGTTTAATCGATGCTGGCGAGCAATACAAAAAAGAAAAGGGACAACCCCTTTTCAGCTCACACATGCTAGATCTTAGCGAAGAACCGCTGGAAGAAAACATACAAACGTCTGTTGAATATTTTAAACGCTTAAACGTCCTCGGCATGGGTATAGAAATTGAATTGGGTGTTACAGGAGGAGAAGAAGACGGTGTAGATAATAGTGATATAGAAAACGATAAACTTTATACTCAGCCCGAGCATGTTGCTTATGCCTATAC
>JBKDRQ010000125.1:0-3861 GCA_046341135.1 Bacteroidota bacterium | reverse complement strand
AGCGGGTACTCTGCAGTTAATCAAGGACATTGTCACCCTAAAATCATTAAAGCATTAACCGAGCAGGCGCAAAAACTCACGCTTACCTCCAGAGCTTTTCACAGCAATTTGTTGGGCGATTATGAAGCCTATATCACTAAGTATTTCGGGTATGATAAAGTATTACCCATGAATACAGGAGTAGAAGCAGGTGAAACTGCCATTAAGCTGGCAAGAAGATGGTGTTACAAAGTGAAAGAGATCGAAGAGAATAAAGCGATCATCGTTTTTGTCGATGGGAATTTTTGGGGAAGAACGCTCGCAGCCATCTCCTCCTCTACCGATCCCAGCAGCTATCATCAGTTTGGTCCCTATATGCCTGGCTATCAGATCATCCCATACAACGATTTACAAGCACTTGAAACTGCTTTACAAAATCCGAATGTAGCCGCCTTTATGTTTGAACCCATACAGGGAGAAGCAGGCGTAGTCGTGCCGGATAAAGGGTATCTTACCGGAGTAAGAAAACTTTGCATCAAACACCATGTATTGATGATTGCAGATGAAATACAAACCGGATTATGTCGCACCGGCAAGATGCTGGCCTGCGATCACGAAAATATTAAACCGGATATTCTTATTCTTGGAAAAGCATTAAGCGGTGGCACGATGCCCGTGAGTGCGGTATTGGCAGATGATGAAATCATGCTCACGATCCAACCGGGCGAACACGGTTCCACCTATGGAGGCAATCCGCTTGCCTGTGCGGTTGCCATGGCCGCTTTAGAAGTTTTAAAAGAAGAAAAACTGGATGAGAAAGCGGAAACATTAGGTCAATATTTCAGAGAGGAAATTATCAAATTAAATAGCCCTTTAATTGGCACGGTGAGGGGAAAAGGATTGCTGAATGCAATCGTCATCAATCACCCCAATCCGGAAGCAGCCTGGGATATCTGTCTGCAACTCAAAGAAAACGGGCTGCTGGCAAAACCTACACACGGCGATAAAATCAGACTGGCGCCGCCATTGGTTATCACCAAAGCACAACTGGATGATTGTATTGCCATCATTCATAAAACCCTGAATGAGTTTGTATAATAACAATCATTGCCTGCAACCAATCACTTAAATTTGCGAAACAATCGAATCGACATGAGTGAAGAGAAAAGTTTGAATTTTATAGAAGAGATTATTGAAGAGGATTTGCGTTCTGGTAAGCATCAATCCATCCTGACCCGTTTCCCGCCGGAGCCCAATGGTTATTTACATATTGGCCATGCCAAAAGCATTTGTCTGAATTTTGGACTGGCAAAAAAATATGGAGGCAAAACCAATTTACGCTTCGACGATACCAATCCGGTTACAGAAGATACAGAATATGTGGACAGTATTAAAGCAGATGTACAATGGTTGGGATTTGAGTGGGCGAATGAATTCTATGCATCCGATTATTTCGATCAGCTCTATGCTTTCGCAGAAAAATTAATTGAAAAAGGACTGGCTTATGTAGACGACAGCAGTTCGGAAGAGATTGCTAAACAGAAAGGTACTCCTACCCAACCCGGCGTTAGAAATCAATATGCCGACAGAACCATAGAAGAAAATTTACAGCTATTCCGCGAGATGCGTGCAGGTAAATTCAAAGACGGAGAGAAAGTATTGCGCGTGAAAATTGACATGAGTTCTCCCAACATGCACATGCGCGATCCCATCATCTACCGCATCAAGCATGCGCATCATCATCGTACAGGAGACAAATGGTGCATTTATCCAATGTATGATTTCGCCCATGGACAGAGTGATTCGATAGAAAATATTACGCACTCCATCTGTACACACGAATTTATTCCGCATCGTCCGCTCTATGAATGGTTTATTGAGCAATTAGGTATTTTCCCTTCCAAACAATATGAGTTTGCGCGTTTGAACTTGAACTATACGGTGATGAGTAAGCGAAAGTTATTACAGCTCGTCAACGAAAAATATGTAAGCGGCTGGGATGATCCACGTATGCCGACCATAAGCGGATTAAGAAGAAGAGGTTATACGCCGGAGAGTCTGCGCGACTTTGCAGAACGTGTTGGCATTGCCAAGCGAGAAAATCTGATCGAATTCAGTCTGCTCGAATTTTGCGTACGTGAGCATCTCAATAAAATTGCCTTACGCAGAATGGTGGTATTTGATCCCATCAAAGTCATCATTACCAATTACGAAGAAGGAAAAACAGAATTATTGACTTCAGAAAACAATCCCGAAGATCCCAATAGTGGAGTAAGAAACATGCCCTTTGGCAGAGAGATTCTAATTGAGCAGGATGATTTTATGGAGAATCCCCCGAAGAAATATTTCCGTCTGGCACCCGGTCAAATGGTGCGCTTAAAAAGTGCATATATTATTCAATGCAATGAAGTGATTAAAAATTCTGATGGCTCCATCAAAGAAATTCATTGTACTTATATCCCGGAAAGTAAAAGCGGGCAGGATACTAGCTGCATTCATGTGAAAGGCACTTTGCACTGGGTGCATGCAGCTGATGCCCTGCAGGTGGAAGTACGGGAGTATGATCGTTTATTTCAGGTAGAAAATCCATCGAATGAAGAAGGCGATTTTAAATCCTATATCAATCCCAACAGCTTAAATACGGTTACTGGTTATGCTGAGCCTTCCATTAAAGAGGCAAATAACAAAGACCGCTTTCAGTTTTTGCGAAAAGGGTATTATTGTTTAGACACAGATAGCTCATCTGAAAAATTAATTTTCAACAGAACGGTTACTTTGAAAGATGGATGGGTGAAGAAGTAGAAAGTTGTCGTGGTTGTCTTTATTTCTCTTTTAACTTTTAAGTTTTAACTTTTAAGTTGTGCGGCAACACCGTCATCACCAGTATCACAATCGCGGATAGAAAATAAAAATAAAGAGCCACTTGTTGTTGCGGGCACTCGCCGTTTCTGCAGGTGGACAGCAACAAAAAATTTCTTAACGCCCAAGCGAAATTGATGGCACCCACGAATGGATTTAATTTTTTAGCCCATAGCTTAGGAAACAGAAAAAATAAAATAATAATCGGCAGCAGATAAAAATTCATCAGCGCCGGCTTACCGAAAACAGTTTTGATATTCGCACCTACTCCGGATACATAGACCTGCAGACTTTCAATATAGATCCAGGGAAAATATGCAGTAAGAACTAAAATTCCACAGAAAAGAATACCGATATGCGCTGAGTATTTCATGATTGATCATGATTATTCCCTGTTTCGTGGAGACACGAACCAGGATTAATTATTTCATTATAAATAATGATGGGTTGTAAGTTGCTGGCTGTTAAAAACTAATAACCAACAACAGACAACCCACAACTTCTCAGAGGTCCCGAGCGGATTCGAACCGCTGTACAAGCTTTTGCAGAGCTCTGCCTAGCCACTCGGCCACAGGACCTTAATAAGAATCACAAATGTAGTATATTCGGGTAAATTGTCCCAAATACTATGCAAAGAATTGCTGAATCAGAACTGATCATCAATGAAAGGGGCGCCATCTATCACCTCAACCTTCTTCCGGAAGAAATAGCCCCCACCATCATTACCGTTGGCGATCCGGAAAGAGTAGCACAAGTTTCCAAACACTTTGATAGCATTGAACATAAACAACAAAACAGAGAGTTTCTCACGCATACCGGATACATCGGCAAAAAAAGAATCTCCTGCATCTCTACTGGTATTGGAACAGATAACATTGATGTTGTTTTGAATGAACTGGACGCTTTACATAATATTGACTTCGCTAACAGAGTAATCAAAAACAATCTGACTACTTTACAAATCATTCGTTTAGGAACTGCCGGAAGTTTACAGGAAAATATTCCGGCAGATAGTTTTGTAGT
>JBKDRQ010000124.1:0-8057 GCA_046341135.1 Bacteroidota bacterium | reverse complement strand
TTATTGGGGAAAGCATTGGGTGGCGGGATGCCTTTGGGTGCTTTTATTACTGACAGAAACATGATGGTTGCGCTAACTGAAAATCCTGTACTTGGCCATATTACTACATTTGGCGGGCATCCTGTTTGTTGTGCTGCAGGTAAGGCAGCACTTGAAGGGTTATTGGAAAAACAACTCGTTCAACATGTTTTTGAAAAAGAACAATTATTTCGAAGCGGATTGCAGCATTCGAAGATTAAAGCTATTCGCTCGCGCGGATTGATGATGGCGCTGGAATTTGAATCGGAAGCAATTAGTAAAAAAGCGATTGACGCTTGTTTGGGAAGGGGGTTATTTACTGATTGGTTTTTGTTTGCTCCTCATTGTCTGCGCATTGCCCCTCCGCTGACCATCAGTAATGAAGAGATCAAAAAAGCTTGCACAATTTTACAAGAGGTTTTGAACAACCTCAATTAAAATTGTTGATGAATTAGTTCAACGTTGGATCAATGAAGACTTCGTTGGTTTCTTCTCGTTCTTCATTCCACTCGATGATAAAATTATTCTTTCCTTCTCCGGCCAGAATGCGCATGAATTGTTGTTGGGAAAGTTCCAGTAACGAAAGGAAGAGGAAGATGGCATGTATTCTGTTTTCACAGACAGAGAACAGGTTTTCGAAAGCGATATTTTTTTCTTTTTTTACCCAGTTCAACATAGAGTCGCGACGGCCTTCCATGGTGTAGTTGTACTGTACAACGGTATGTACGGGTTTGTTTAGGCGATCGTGTTGACGAAGCATCGCTTTTTCAAAAGCCTTCATCAGTTTGAAGAGAGTGATGGCTTGTATTTCCGTTCCTTCACCGGCTTCTTCTCCAATTTCAGCAAGTTCTTTGGTAATGTTGCCACGCTTCACCATCAGCATTCTTTGGGCTTCCATTTCAGCCATCTGCAGAGACACTTCCTTGAATCTTTTGTATTCAAGGATTTTGTCGATCAGCTCCTGCCGCGGATCGATTTCATTCCCCTGATCGTCGAGCTCTTTCCGCGGCAGGAGCATCTTGGCCTTGATGCGCATGAGCGTGGAAATAAATAAAATAAACTCACTGCTCAGCTCAATATTCAACTGTTCACTTTGATGAATATAAGCCAGAAAATCCTGAATGATTTTCGTAATGGGAATATTGTAGATATCCAGTTCATCTCTTTCTATGAAAAACAACAACAGGTCAAAGGGGCCTACAAATTGCGGAAGCTGTATCTGATAATTGGTGTGTTGCAAAGTGAAATATTTTGTCTTTATCGTTGAATGGCAAATGTACGCAAATGAATGGGTTTAGAATTTAGCGGATAAACCAACCCCCAGCAGGCTTTTCAATTGCGTGCCCAACAATCCGCCCGTTTTTACATTTTCAACATCGTGGTCATAAATCAGGTCAAAATTGTAGGTAACGCTGATGTATTTATTGACTTTCATATTGATGACATTGGTCCAGAATACATCCACATTTTGCGGCTCTCTTTTATAATTACTGAATAGGTCGAAACGGGCAACATAATTCATATTCTTGGCTATATCTCTTTTTATCTGAAAAGAGGCAAAAGCCCCCATCTCATAGATAGAATTCTTGTTTTCAGGTACCTGATACAAGGTGCGCAGAGAATCCTGCTGAACAACAATCCATCTGCCTGTTATCGGAGAAATAAAGATGTCAACCCCGTTGATCGGTTTGTAATTTATACCCGGAGAAATGAGTAAAAAAGCAGGAGCGAAAAATGCTGAATTTTTTTTGGCCGGGGTTGTGCTGTAATCAAATCCGTCTGTGAATTGTGTTCTTATATTCCCCAGCAAAGTAAGGCTCCATTTACTTTTATCGAGCATATAACCCAGCTTGCTCAATACGTCTATACGATCGTCATTTTTTCTGGTACCAATACTCGTTGCATTTACAATACCATACTGTCCGTTGAAAGTATTATCCCAGGAGATTTTATTTTTTTTATAAAATGCAAAGGCCTGTACAATGGAGTTGATGGAGAAGGAGGATTGTTCTGCACCAGCTGCCCAGTTCTGACTAGCACCCTGACTAAGATTTAGTGTAAAGATGCCCCCTTTCGTCCAGCCTTCTTTTTGCTGCTCCTCTTTTTTTATAGCTTTACTGCTTTCTTTCTGAAGATTTTTTATCTGTGCATCCTGAGCACTGATACCGGCACAAAGAGAAAATGTTACTAACAGAAATCCTATTCTTTTGATCATAGTTTTGGTTATTATTGGCCGGTGAAAATAGCAAATTAATCAATTTTAAGAATGCTTTAGCCTATTATTATCTCTGATCATCAAGGTATCTTAGCCTACCTTTGCATCTCAATATACCTTCATGTTTGAATGGTTGATTTTTTTATTGCTTTGTCTGGTCTGGGGCAGCTCTTTTATTTTAATGAAAATAGGGCTTTTGGCGCTTAGTCCCTTCGAAGTGGCCGGATTACGTTTGTTGAGTGCCGGCATAGTACTTTTACCTTTTTTCTTTAGTGCCTGGAAGCGTACCAATTCCAAAACCAAAGCTTTTGCAGTGTTAATCGGGCTTTTGGGAAGTTTTTTCCCGGGCATTTTGTTCTGTATGGCGGAAACAACGTTGCATAGCTCCGTAGCTGGCGTATTAAATGCAACAACTCCTTTATTTGTGATACTTGTTGGATTTTTTTTATTCGGCAGATCGTTTCATTGGGTTCAGTTAGCGGGTATTACCTTAGGATTTATAGGGGTATTGTTATTATTTTATCCTTCACTAAGTATCAATGATACTTCATTTACCGGCAAAGCCATGCTCATATTGCTGGCTACGATTATGTATGGTTTTAACGTAAATATTGCTAATCTTCATTTATCAACAACCGCCCCTCTGTATGTGGCTTCTGTTTCTTTGGTTATGCTCATCCCGGCGGATCTGTTTCTTTTAATTCAGCAGGGTTTCTTTTTGAAGAATTTTTCTGAATTTAACATGCAAAAAGCAGCACTAGCATCAGTGGTGCTGGGCGTATTTGGCACAGCCATGGCAACCTGGTTGTTTTATGTGCTCATGCAACGTTCCGGCCCGTTATTCTCTTCCATGGTTACTTACGGCATTCCTTTTGTTGCGTTAGGATGGGGGGTAGTAGCAGGGGAAACAATTACTTATATTGCTATTCTGGCATTATTTCTGATTTTGTTGGGGGTTTATCTGGCTAATAAGAAAAAAAGCCCTGTTTAAGGGCTTTTTTAAATCAAACGCTCATGATCTCTTTTTCCTTAGACTCAAGGTGTTTGTCTATCTGTCGGATAAAGTTATCAGTCAGCGTCTGAACTTCCTTTTCCGTATCTTTTGCGGCATCTTCGCTCAAGCCTTCTTTTTGTAATTTTTTTATATTTTCAATAGTATCTCTTCTGATACTACGTATAGATACTTTAGATTGTTCACCTTCTCCATTGGCTCTTTTTACAAATTCTTTTCTGCGTTCTTCTGTTAAGGGTGGCAAGAAAAGACGGATCAGATTCCCGTCGTTCTGAGGGGTAAGTCCGATATTGGAGTTTATGATAGCCCTTTCAATAGGTTGTAACATATTTTTTTCCCATGGCTGAATGGTTAAAGTGCGCGCATCAGTAACGCTGATGTTTCCTACCTGCTGTATGGGGGTTGGGTTTCCATAGTAATCCACTACTATTCCATCCAGCATGTTAGGATTTGCTCTTCCGGCTCTGATTTTCACGAGTTCAGCTTCCAGATGCTGAATGGCCTTTTTCATTTGTTGCTCGGCCTGTTCCAGTTGCTTGCTTGTTTGTGCTGCTAAATCCGACATGGTTTATTTTTTGGATTGCAAACCTAATTAAAATGCATTAATCAAAAATGTATTGTTATAAATATCAGGAGAAATTATCTAAGATCATTACCTGTTTTGCGTAACTCATTTTCTTTTTCGATATTGATCACTTTTAAGTCTCCTCCGTCAGATTTTCTGTTCAATGCCTTTTCCAAAAATTGAATACGGGCATTTTTATTAGAGTAGATCAATAGTCCGATACTTATGAATCCAGTGGATATTAAGGAAAGCAGTAGGGTGGTATTGTCTAAAAATTTGAGAAAGTAAGTAATTATTGCGATGATGATATTGAACGCAACCGCTATGAGGGTAACGGTTGGGTGTGAGCATCCTTTTTCCAGTAAAAGGTGGTGGACATGATTTTTGTCTGGGCTAAACGGAGATCTTCTGTGCAATACACGGAAAGAAAAAATTCTTAATGTATCAAAAAGCGGCACGAAAAGAACAGCAAATCCAAGAGCTGGTGCAGAAGGTAATGGAATGAGTGCATTGGTACGGGTAGCTATTTCAATGAATTTAATGACGAGTATAGCATTAACAATGCCGACTAACAGAGATCCGGTGTCCCCCATAAATATCTTGGCAGGCGAAATGTTAAATATCAGAAAAGCAAGTATACTTGAACACATACTGAATGCTAATACAGCATAAAAAAGTTCATTAGAGAGTAAAAAGTAACTGCCAAAAATAAAAGTTGAAAATAAGGCAAGTGTTCCGGCTAAACCATCTACTCCGTCAATTAAATTAAATGAGTTGGTTATTACGATGATAGTGAAAAATGTAAAAACGATGGCAACGGCAGTAGGGAATTCGTGAATACCAAGAAAACCATGCATGCCTGTAATTAAAAAATTCCCTTTAAAAACCAGTATGCCTGCGGCCAATAACTGTCCAAGAAATTTTTTGGAGGCCGTCAGTACAACAATATCATCTTTAAGGCCCAAGAAAAAAATAATCAGAAAAGATGCCAGAATGAATTGCATTTCGCTATTTCCGAAGGGAAGTGTTATAAGTATAGACAAAATAAATCCTCCAAAAATTCCAATCCCGCCAAGAGAAGCTATTGGATTTGAATGGATTTTTCTGTCATCAGGAATATCCAGCAGGTTTTTGAGTTCTGCAACCCTGATGATGATGGGGATAGCGGCAAACGTAATTACAAAAGCGATGATGGTACTCAGGAATACGTAATCCATGATTTTGAGGTTAAAGCAAATATAGGTTATACAATTTACGCATTTGCAATCATTTTTGCAATAATCTCTGATAATGGTCATTGATTTATTTATGCAGGTTGAGGTTTGGTGAGCATTTTGCCTTTAGTTTTGCGATTATTTTTGAATATGGTACCATTAAGCGAAATATCCCGTCAAATCAGAAGAGACATTGTCAGAATGGTTCATGGATGCCAGAGCGGACATCCAGGCGGATCTTTAGGCTGTACAGAGTTTTTCACAGCTTTGTATTTTTCTGTAATGAAGCATGATCCTTCATTTCATATGGACGGAATCGGTGAAGATATTTTCATTCTTTCTAACGGACATATAAGTCCGGTGCTCTATGCCTCCCTTGCCAGAAGCGGCTACTTCGATAAATCTGAGCTAGCAACATTCAGAAAAATTAATTCACGTTTGCAGGGTCATCCTGCCACTCATGAGCATTTGCCGGGTGTGCGTATTGCGGCAGGATCTTTAGGCCAGGGCTTAAGCGTTGCTATAGGTTCAGCATTGGCTAAAAAACTAAATCAGGATAGCCGTACGGTATACTCCTTACATGGAGATGGAGAGTTGCAGGAAGGTCAAATATGGGAAGGCGTAATGTTTGCGGCACATCACAAGGTTGATAATTTAATTGCAACCATTGACTGGAATGGCCAGCAAATAGATGGCCCCACAAAAGAGGTAATGAGTTTGGGTGATCTGAAAGGTAAATTTGAGGCCTTTGGCTGGGATGTGCTGGTTACCGAAGACGGAAATGATATAGATCAGCTTCTTCAATCATTGCATAAAGCAGGGGAAATGAGCCGAAAAGGAAAACCCGTTGCGCACCTTATGAAAACAGCAATGGGGAAAGGGATTGATTTCATGGAAGGTACCCATGAATGGCATGGCATTGCTCCTAATGATGCACAATTGGAAAGTGCATTACAACAATTGGCTGAAACTACACTTGGAGATTATTGATTCAGGTTTTCAGAGAAAATATTTTTTTGGAAGCTTTAATAGATGGATAGAGGCCTGCTCCAAAGGCTATCACTATAATAGTCGACAGGACAATCATAATATCAGTAGCCATCATTTTAACAGGATAATAATCTATTACAAATGATCCTTCAAGAGGTATAAGATGAAATTGTTGCTGCAAAGAACAGAATCCAAGAGCAATAAAGAAACCTGCCAACCCTCCTGTTAATCCCAGCAGCAGGCTTTCGCCAATGAATATTTTTCTTATAAATTTTTCGCTGCCCCCCAATGCTTTCAGAATCTGAATGTCTTTGTCTTTTTCAAGGATTAGTAAAGTGAGGGTGCCAATCATATTAAAGGAGGCAAGTATTAATATGAAACTCAGGATGCCAAAAATGATCCATTTTTCAGATTGCATAATACCAAAGAGTGTTCGGTTTTGCTGATATCTGTCTTCTATAAGATATGCTGATCCCATCATACTTTTCAATGATTGTATTAGCCTCTTCTGATCAGATGTATTTTTTATTTTTATTTCAACAGCAGATACGGTTATATTGCTTACTCCCAGCATTGAACGAAGTATATCAATATTGGTAAGCGCATATCTGTTATCAAAATCTTGCTGTATTGCAAAACTGCCGACGGGGTACATATTAGCAGTGCTTATTGCTTCGATAGGATTTGTATTTATTTCAGCATTTTTTTTAGGGAGATAGATAGTAAGGGGAAGCAGTGTTTTGTCCGGTTGCACCTGTAAGGCATTTTCAATACCGCTGCCGATTACCACTACAGTCCGTTCATGGTTGCTTGTTTCAAATTTTCCTCGAATTATTTTCCCCGGCACCCCGGAAACAGCACCATATTGATTATCTACCCCTTTCAGAACGACATTAACTCTGTTGTTTTCATATTGAAACAGACCATTGGATTCAAGTGTTAAACTAACGGCTTGAACTCCTTCCATTGAAGAAATTTTTTTAGAAAGCGAAGGAGTTATTTCAAAAAAAGGATTTTTCTGGTGGGTTATCCGTATATCAGGATAAAAAGATGCGTATAGATTTTTTACCAGCCCTTCAAACCCATTAAAAATACTCAGCACAATCAGTAATGCAGCCGTTCCTATGGCTATAGAAAGCGTAGTTATGCGCGCTATGATGGTGATAGCATTGACTGATTTTTTTGAAGTAAAATAACGCCAGGTAAACAACCAATGTGGCGGGAATTTATCACTTCGAATAATCGGCATATACAATATTATTCCTCTGATTTCTTCTTTTCGTCCTGGTGAATCTGGTCAAATAATTTTTCTAACTTAAACACTTGCTCTAGGGTATCATCTATAAAATATTTGATTTCCGGCATTCTTCTAAGCTGATGTTTGACACGTGCGGCCAGTGTTCTTTTTATTTCATGCGCAGCATCTTCTATCTTTTTAAGAATAACATCCGGTTCTTTAGCCTGAAAAAGACTTAGATAGATTCGGGCCTCGAGCAAATCGGGGGTAACCTTAACAGAGGCAATGGAAACCAGGCATCCATCAAGCATACTGAGACCCATTTTAGTGAAAATAGCTGTCAGCTCTTCATGTAAAACACCTGCGACTTGTTTTTGTCTTTTACCCTCAGTCATAATAATAAATTAGTGCTATCATGCAAATGTATCCTAAATTCATCGTACAAGATATAATATGCAGAATACTAATAAAATAACACCTTAAGGCGGATGGTCATTTTTACAAAAAAGCGGAAAATCAGAGAAAAGTCCTATCTTTACCTTGTTAATATGAATTCTTATAGGCTTTCTGAGCCCTGGTTCTTCTCAAAGCAGTCAAGTTCCATTTGGTTTTCAGGTGCTTTTTTGGTTCATGATTGTATGTTTTTAATTTTTTTCTTGTGAACATTTACGTTGGAAATTTAGCCTGGTCGATGACTGATCAGGATCTGTCTGCCTTATTCGAACAATATGGCAGTGTTAGCTCTGCAAAGATTCTTACTGACAAATTCTCTGGCCGCAGTAAGGGCTTTGGATTTGTTGAAATGG
>JBKDRQ010000123.1:0-2505 GCA_046341135.1 Bacteroidota bacterium | reverse complement strand
AGGGCGATCCTTACGCACAATACTGGGAGCTGCGTCCTAATACCGCTTCAGTAACCTATCAGACCTCTTATCACTGGAAGGATCATTCTTGGATGCGTCACAGAGCAAAGCATAACAACATGGATGCACCATGGAGTGTATATGAAGTACATTTGGCCAGCTGGATGCGTCCGGATCCTTCAAATGAAGAAATATATCACAGCTATGATTTTTTCAGCGAGAGATTAGTAGCTTATGTTAAGGAAATGGGATTTACCCATGTTGAGCTGATGCCGGTGATGGAGTATCCTTTTGATGGCAGCTGGGGTTATCAGGGCACAGGCTATTTTGCACCTACTTCGCGTTTTGGTGCACCAGATCAGTTTCGCGCATTGATAGATGCTTTTCACCATGAAGGAATCGGTGTAATTCTTGATTGGGTGCCATCGCATTTCCCTTACGATGCACACGGTTTATATATGTTTGACGGAACGCATACTTATGAGTATGCTGATATGCGCAAAGGTTATCATCCTGACTGGAACAGCTACATCTTTAATTATAAAAGAGGGGAGGTGCGTTCATTTCTTATTAGCAGTGCCCGCTACTGGCTCGATCAGTTTCATGTGGATGGATTAAGAGTAGATGCGGTTTCCTCTATGCTCAAATTAAATTACTCCCGAAAAGATGGTCAGTGGGAGCCCAATGAATTTGGAGGGGATGGCAATCTTGAGGCTATTGAATTTGTAAAGGATCTGAATCATGTGTTGTACAGAGATTTTCCCGATATACAAACCATTGCGGAAGAAGCTACAGACTGGCCGGGGGTGAGTAAACCTACGTATACCGGTGGGTTGGGATTTGGTATGAAATGGATGATGGGCTGGATGCATGACACCCTAAAATATTTTAAGCTGGATCCTGTGTATCGAAAATTTCAGCAGGATCAACTGAGTTTTAGCATGATGTATTATTATAATGAAAACTTCATGCTTCCGCTCAGTCATGATGAAGTGGTACACGGCAAAAGTCCTATGCTTTATAAAATGCCCGGTGATGAGTGGCAGAAATTTGCGAACCTCCGTCTGTTGTATAGTTATATGTTTATGCATCCCGGCGGCAAGCTCTTGTTTATGGGAAATGAGTTTGGCACTACGGCTGAATGGAATTATAAAACGGAGCTGCCCTGGAGTCTATTACAATATCATTATCATGCAGGTGTCAGAGAATGCGTGAAAGATTTATGCCATCTAATAAAATTGCAGCCGGCTTTACATGAAAATCAATTTAATCAATATGGATTTGAGTGGATTGATTTGCAACACAGAGATGAATCCGTGATTGCATTTATGCGTAAAGGGAAAAAAGAAAAAGATCATCTGTTGGTTGTAATGAATATGACACCTGTATTAAGAGAGAACTGGCATATGACAGCACCATCTGCCAAAAAATTGAAAATTATCTTTAATAGTGACGATTCAAAATATGCCGGATCGGGAGGGGGTAATCATCAAAAACCCAAAGTAACAGTTGGACATCACGATAATCATACACTTATTCTCGATCTGCCACCACTGGCAGTAATCGTTCTGAAGTAGTCTAAGGCGCCTTTTCTTCCTTATTGGAAATATAAAATTATTGTTGTACCTTATAGAAGGATAAGTTGCATTAAGTACAACCACTTATTTTTATAAAATGAATTTCGGAAAATTTCATAGCTTATCAAAATGGATTTACTTTTACAGCATAAATCCGTTTGAAAACCAAAAACAAGTATCCATGAAAACGATTCAACTCCTTCTTGTAGCCGGCACACTATTAGTGCATTCCGGTTATGCCATTGACAGAGACAGTTCCAATGTTTTACTCAAGAAAGCTAAAGTAGCTCGGGTAGAAAAAAGAATTAGTCTTGCCACCAATCTTTTTAATCAATCCATTGAACAGGATCCGACAAATACGGAGGCTTATAAAGAGCTCTCATCATTTGCCATGGATATGAAAAATTATCGTCAGGCATATCTGGCGCTGACCCAATGGTATGAGTTAGAACCGCAAAATGAAGCGGTCATAAAGCCTTTAGCTAATATTTACTTTATGATGGGCAAACATAAAGATGCGCTCACAATTGTAAAGAAATGGGAGTCGGCTCACGAATCTGAACCTATGCACTACATTGCCGGTATGTCCAATTATTATCTTGAAAATTTTGCTGAAGCAATCAACAGGCTGATGTATGCAGCAGAGAAAGAAACCGAGAATCCTACTATTCAGTATACCATTGGAAGAAGCTATATTGAACTGGGACGTTATGAAAAAGCTATACCTTTTTATCAAAAAGCGGTGGATTTAGATAAAAAGAATGCACGCTATGCATATGAGCTTGCGATGGTTTATTATTCCGTTCCTGATGATAAAAAATCTATCGCTATGTTTGAGTTGGCGGCTCAAAGAGGTTGGGTGCAAAATGCTGATTATTTCGAAAATCTGGCCTACAGTTATATGAATGCAGGTAATTTCATTAAAGCA
>JBKDRQ010000122.1:0-4701 GCA_046341135.1 Bacteroidota bacterium | reverse complement strand
ATGTAATCTGGAAGGCCCTGAAAGCGTTTGTGAAAACACGCAAAATACCTATGCAGTTACGGGAGGAATAGTAGCGGGAACAGTCTACCAATGGTCAATAATTGATTCAAATGGAGATCCCGTTCCTTCAACTGTTGCTTCATTTGTGGGCGCTACAGATGGGTCTTCTGTTGTGGTGAAGGCAGGAGCTTCAGTAGCAACATATATTGTTCGTTTGGTGAAGTTTGAGCCTGGTATATGTCCGACAGCGTGTCAGGCAGAAACAAATATAGAATTGTGTGCTAAGCCTTATTGTACTTATACGCAAGGATATTTTGGTAATGTTGGTGGTATTGCATGTACACCGGATGGTTCTAAAACAACCACTCAGCTTATTACAGGCAGTTTGGCAAATATGCCTGGAGGTCAACTGAGGCTAGGTGTAACAGGCAGATCATTCACGGCAACGAATGCGGCTGATATTATCCGTATCATGCCTGGTGGTGGTCCTGCCAACAGATTGCCTGCGGGTGATCATACACCATCCAGCAATGCTATTTTGAAGAAAGGTAAAATAAGCAATGTTTTATTGTCGCAGACCATTGCTCTTGCGCTAAATACTTATATGACCGGATCTTCATTGGCATCTTTGAGTCTGGCAGAGGGTGTTGGCAGTGCAGATAAATATCTGGTTACTGTTGCCAAGCAATCAGGAAGTTGTTCTTCACTTTCTAGTGCAGCATCGGCGGAGTGTACTTATGCGCCGGTTTATTGCAGCGATGGGGTAACAATCAGTGGTTATACAACCGTGTATAATCCTTATAAATCCTGGAGAATTTCATCGAAAGTGATCAATGCACTTTCTGGCAGCAGAACGGTATTGGATCTTCTTAATCTTGCCAGTGGTGCTTTAGGAGGAACATTGCCAAGTGGCGTAACACACAGCGAAATAGCAAGTGCTGTTGCTGCGATTAATGAAGCATTTGATGAGTGCAGATTATTTGTAGCCATTACCCCGAATGCAAGTGTAAGCAACTATTGTACACCGCCTGCGGGTACAGTTTGTCCTGCACCGGCAATAACTGGAAGAGCAGGATCTGCTACACAAGCTGCGTCTAACGTAGAGGTGAAGGAAGTTGCTATTAATGCATATCCCAATCCGTTTAGGGAGCAACTTAATTTCCGTTTTGTCTCTCCGTTCAGCGGCAAAGCAATTCTGGAAGTGTTTAATGCTCATGGACAGCGCTTAGGAGTGGCTTTTGAAGGTAATGTAAGTGCAGGAGCACAAAACTTTGCTAGATTTAATAACCATGGCGCTGCGCCCGGTATGCTCATCTATAAACTGAGCGTGGGCGATCAGGTGCTAACCGGAAAAGTTCAATCTGTTAAATAAGCAAAGTCTGAATCCTATTAATAAATCAAAGGGGGCTGTAAAGCCCCCTTTTTTATTTTAAATTTCTTCTATGAGGCAAGAAAAAATGAACATCATATCAAAAAAATCAAATAAAATCCCAAAATATATCTGAGTTTTTTGGAAAATAACACTTTACCTTCTACCTTTGCGCTCCCATTTCAAACTAGGGAAAGAATTTATGGCTCAACGCATACGTATAAAATTGCAGTCTTATGACCACAATCTGGTGGATAAATCTGCAGAAAAAATTGTGAAGACAGTTCGTTCAACAGGTGCTGTAATTACCGGCCCTATACCTCTTCCTACCAGAAAGAGAATCTTCACGGTATTGCGTTCACCTCACGTAAATAAAAAGAGTCGTGAGCAGTTTCAGCTGTGTACCCACAAGCGTCTGTTGGATATTTACACCAGCAGCAGCCGTACGGTAGATGCGCTTAGCAAACTGGATCTTCCCAGCGGTGTGGATGTGGAAATCAAGGCATGACCTTAGTCAATGCCAAAACCGAGACGAAAGTCTCATTAGTTCTTATAATATTTCATCTCTCAATTCCGTTTCTTGCGGAAAAAAAGAGCGCTGAATACAGAAAAATCCGGGTAACACCGGGCAACATATAAACTAGCCCTTCGCGGTTAGTTTACCATCGGTACTTCTGAGGTCATTAAAGACCGCTTTCCTTCAGAGGCAGGCAACAAAGAAAAGGTCGATGGTAAACGGGGATTGAATGATGCATCCGAAGCATCATGTCTCAATAACCTTACAGGGCATAAAACAGACAGACATGAAAGGAATTATCGGAAAAAAAATTGGGATGACCAGCATCTTCAGTCCTGATGGTAAGCAACAAAGTTGCACCATCATCGAAGCCGGACCCTGCGTGGTTACACAAGTGAAAACGCAGGAAACAGACGGCTACAATGCCCTCCAGCTTGCATTCGGCGACAAAAAAGAAAAAAACGCAATCGCTGCCGAAAAAAATCACTTTGCAAAAGAGAACACCGCACCTAAGCGCTACATAAAAGAATTTCGCAATTATTCCCTCGAAAAAAATATTGGAGAAACTGTTTCAGCAGAAATTTTTGCTGAAGGAGACAAGGTAGATGTGGTAGGTACTACCAAAGGAAAAGGTTTCCAAGGTGTTGTTAAACGCCATGGTTTCAGTGGGGTAGGCGATGCTACACACGGTCAGCATGACCGTCAGCGTGCTCCCGGTTCTTTGGGTAACTCTTCAGATGCTTCACGCGTTATGAAAGGTATGCGCATGGCCGGCCGTATGGGGGCTGATCGCGTAAAAGTGAAAGGTTTGAAAGTATTAAAAGTATTCCCTGAAAAGAATTACATACTCGTGAGCGGTTCTGTTCCGGGTTATAACGGATCGATCGTATACATTCAGAAATAATTTTCAATTTATCAGCAATGCAAGTAGAAGTTTTAAATAAATCGGGACAGCCCACAGGAAGAAAGGTAGAATTGCCTGAAGAGATTTTCGGAATTGAGCCGAACAATCATGTGATCTATCTGGCTGTGAAACAATATCTGGCTGCACAACGTCAGGGCACACACAAGGTTAAAACCCGTGCGGAAGTAAAAGGTGCCAGCCGCAAATTACATCGTCAGAAAGGTACGGGTGGTTCTCGTAAAGGGAATATCCGTAACCCATTGTATAAGGGAGGTGGTACGATTTTTGGTCCCAAACCACATCGCTACGATATCAAATTAAACCGTAAGGTGAAGGATCTGGCGAAAATGAGTGCGCTAGCTTACAAAGCAAAAGAAAATGCAATCTTGGTAGTGGAAGATTTTGAATTGGCGGCTCCTAAAACAAAAGAACTGGTGGGTGTTTTAAACAGCCTTCAGATCGGCAGCAAAAAATCTTTGTTCGTTATTCCTGAGTACAATGATAATCTGTATTTGAGTCTGCGTAATCTGCCTGCAGTTACCGGCACTTTATTATCAGATATCAACACATACGATCTGGTTAACAACGATGTACTAGTGTTAACGGAAAGTGCAGCCAAATTATTCACTGAAGAAGGAGTAGCAGCATAATCATTAAACTGAAAAATTAATTGTCGATATGAGACAAAGCGAAATATTAATCAAGCCGATCGTTTCTGAAAAAAGCAACAAGCTTTCAGAAAAGAAAAATACATACACTTTCCGTGTTGGCAGAAAAGCGAATAAGCTTGAAATTAAAAAAGCGGTAGAGGAATTCTACAATGTAAAAGTAGAAGATGTGCACACGATGGTGGCGCCCCGCAAGAGCAAAAACAGAATGACGAAGTCTGGTTACATTCAGGGCAGCAAGCCGGCTTATAAAAAAGCGTATGTAACGGTAGCAGAGGGAGAAACGATCGATTTCTACGGAACTGTATAAACAAATAAATGAAAGGCGCGTCAATCGCCGCAAAGTGTTGACAATTAAAAAAAATTGATATGGCATTAAAAAAGTACAAACCGGTAACAGCGGGCACCAGATGGAGAATCGGAAATGCTTATGCTGAAATTACAACAGACCAGCCTGAGAAGTCATTACTCGAATCAGCAAAATCAACAGGTGGACGTAATGCGCAAGGTCGTCGTGCGATGAGATACATCGGTGGCGGAAATAAAAAACATTACCGTAAAATAGATTTCAAGCGCAGCAAAAAAAATGTCCCAGCTAAGGTTGCTTCTGTTGAATACGATCCGAATCGTACCGCTTTTATCGCATTATTAAATTATGCAGATGGAGAGAAGCGTTACATTTTGGCACCACAAGGTATTCAGGTAGGCGCTACAGTTGTAGCAGGTGATGCGGTCGCTCCTGTATTAGGAAACGCGCTTCAAATGAAAAATATGCCTTTGGGTACGATGGTGCATAATATTGAAATGCAACCTGGTCAGGGCGGTAAATTGGTTCGCAGTGCGGGTACCAGTGCGCAGTTAACCAACAAAGAAGAGAAATACGCGGTATTGAAAATGCCCAGTGGTGAGTTGAGAAAAGTTTTAATCAATTGTTACGCTACTGTTGGAGTAGTGTCTAATAGTGATCATAATCTGGAGCAAGCGGGTAAAGCCGGTGTGAACAGATGGAAGGGAATCCGTCCTCGCAACAGAGGGGTAGCGATGAACCCTGTTGATCACCCAATGGGAGGTGGTGAAGGTCGTTCCAGCGGTGGACACCCACGCAGCCGTAGCGGTAAATACGCTAAAGGAGAGAAGTCACGTACTAAGACAAAGTCTTCCAATATACTGATTATTCAGCGTCGTGTTGGAAGTAGACTGGCTCAATCAAATATATTTCATATTATGAAATTGAATCATAAAC
>JBKDRQ010000121.1:0-2694 GCA_046341135.1 Bacteroidota bacterium | reverse complement strand
ATATGAAGGTGTCTGTAAGTGGCTGGGATGTATTGAAGAAGTTCCGTTTTAATACAGAAAAGCCAAAAACCAATATCTATATCTCAAATGGCGTAGATTGGTTTGATGCTAAAATTGATGTGCGTTTCGGAGATCAGCAGGTATCTGTGGAAGAAATTAAAAAGGCTGTTCAAAATAAACAAGGATATGTTCAATTACAAGACGGAACAATGGGTGTTTTGCCTGAAGGATGGTTAAAAAAATACAGCATCCTTTTCCGGGTTGGCGAAAACAAACAGGAAAATATTCGTCTGTCTAAATACCATATCAATCTCATTGATATGCTGTATGAACAACGAGACGAAGAAGAAATACAGATTGCTTTAGATGAGAAAATGGAAAGATTAAAATCTTTCCGCAATATTGAAAAAATCGAACCGCCGGATACATTAAAAAATATACTTCGACCTTATCAGGTCAGCGGGTTTCAATGGCTGAACTTTCTGCATCAGGTAGGATGGGGAGGAATACTGGCAGATGATATGGGTCTGGGTAAAACCATACAGGCGCTTTCTTTTGCATTACACTTACATACGCAAAACCCAAATGCAAGAATACTTGTGGTTTGTCCTACCACCCTAATTTATAACTGGGAAAATGAAATTAAAAAGTTTGCACCGCAGCTTAATTATGCGATTCACCATGGAGGTCAGCGTACAAAAGATATAGCAAATCATCATAATGAAAATATTATAATTACAACCTATGGAACCTTAAGAAGTGACATTAAAATATTTTCAGAAACTACGTTTGATTTCATAATCCTCGATGAAAGCCAGGCAATTAAAAATCCGGGAAGTAAGGTGGCAAAAGCGGTTTGCCTGTTAAAAGGAATGCATCGCTTGTGTATGAGTGGTACTCCTCTGCAGAATAATACCTTTGATATTTATGCTCAAATGAATTTCTTAAATCCAGGCTTATTGGGAACAGTAGATCATTTCAGGAATAATTTTTCTACGCCAATAGATAAATTTGGAGAGCCGGAACAAAAGGATGAATTAAAAAAGATTATTTATCCGTTTATTCTCAGAAGAGCAAAAGAGCAGGTTGCCAAAGATCTTCCTGAAAAAACAGAAACTGTTTTATACTGTGAAATGGAAGATGTTCAGCGGTCTGTTTACGAAACTTTCAGAAATGAATATCGTTCTAAAATTTTAGGAACCATTGATGAAGTTGGTATTAGAAACAGTCAGCTGACTATCTTACAAGGATTAATGAAACTACGCCAGATTTGTGATGCTCCATCTATATTAAAAGACGAAGAAGGACTTCCTACCGATTCTATCAAACTGGATGAGTTGTGCAGAGAATTAACAGAGAACATTGGCACTAATAAAGCGCTTGTTTTTTCTCAGTTCCTGGGCATGTTATCTCTTATTAAAGAAAAACTCAATGAATTAAATATACCTTTTGTTTATTTTGATGGAAGCTCATCTGCTGAAGAAAGAGTAAATGCTGTTAACCGTTTTCAGACTGATTCTTCCATTCGCGTGTTTTTAATTTCTCTCAAAGCTGGAGGGGTTGGCTTAAATCTTACAGCAGCGAGTTATGTTTATCTCGTAGATCCATGGTGGAATCCTGCTGTTGAACAGCAGGCAATTGACCGAACACACAGGATCGGACAAACAAATAATATTTTTGCTTACCGCATGATATGTAAAAACACGATTGAAGATAAAATTTTACAATTACAGGAAAGGAAAAGAAGTCTGGCGAAAGATATTGTTTCTGAGGATAATCATTTTGTTAAATCATTATCTCGAGAAGATGTAGAATTTTTATTTAGTTAATTTTTATTACTTAATTCCAACACTCAATTCGAGCATTCTATCCAGTGGTTTTTTTGCAGCAAGGCGAATTGTTTCATCCATAATTATTTCTGGTAATTCATGTTTCATACATAAATATATTTTCTTAAGGGTGTTTCTCTTCATATGAGGGCAATCATTACAAGCACAGTTGTTTGTTGGTGGTCCAGGAATAAAAGTCTTATTAGGACTTTCTTTTACCATTTGGTGGATAATTCCAGTCTCTGTAACTACAATATATGTATCTGAATTATCGGTTTTTGTATATTTTAATAATTGAGTAGTACTTCCTATAAAATCAGATACATTAAGCACAGATTCTAAACATTCCGGATGCGCTATTATTTTAGCATCTGGATGTTTTATTTTTAATTTATTTATTTTTTCAAGACTAAAAATTTCATGAACCATACAAGCTCCATTCCAAAGCAACATATTTCTGTTGGTTATTTTATTTATATATGAACCTAAATTTTTATCAGGAGCAAAAATAATTGGTTGATTTTTAGGAAGAATTTCTACTATACTTATAGCATTACTACTAGTACAAATAATATCACTTAAAGCTTTAATCTCTGCACTGCAATTGATATAAGAAATTACAATATGATCGGGATGTTGATCTTTAAATAATTTAAATTTTTCCGGAGGGCAACTGTCGCTCAAAGAGCATCCGGCAAATAAATCAGGAATAACAACTTTTTTCGAAGGATTTAATATTTTGGCGGTTTCTGCCATAAAATGAACACCGGCAAATACAATCATATCTGCATTTGTTTTTTGAGCCTGTTGCGCTAATCCGAGACTATCTCCAATGTAATCTGCAACATCTTGTATATCTGAATCC
>JBKDRQ010000120.1:0-13379 GCA_046341135.1 Bacteroidota bacterium | reverse complement strand
AGCCTGTGAAATTCCCAGCTTGATCAAACTGAGGCACACCGCTCACTACCAGCAGTGCATTTTCACCTTTCTTATTGGTGATTTCAAGTTCATAAACGTTGGCCTCTCCTTTTTTTCTTTTGCTGAGTACTTCTTTTAGTTTATTTCTTTGTTCCGGTGTTTTCAGTAGTAATTCAGGAGTAGTTTTACCGATGATTTCCTCTTTTGAATAACCGGTAATTTTTTCCATAGCCTCATTAAGATAAACAATGCGTTCTTCATGATCAACCTCCAGAAATCCCAACGACATATTTTGGAATATCATACGATACTTCTCTTCACTTCTTTTGAGCGCCTCAACAGATAAATGTTGTTCATGGATATCCCGGATATGCCAGATTAATTCTTCGTCTTTATTATTTGGATCTTTAACCTGAGTGACAACGCCCTCTGCCCATATTTCCAAATTGTTTTTTCGGATAAGGCGGAACGACAATGTGATAAAATCCTTTTCGGTAAAAGATTCTTTTGTGATCATGGAAGGAATACCTGCCTGACATGCGTCACACATGTATGAAATTAGATTGTTGCCAATTAATTCATTTTCTTTATAGCCGATAATACGATTCACGGAAGGAGAAACATAAGTGATTTTCCCTTCCCAATTGGTGATGACTACCATATCATTTGAATTGATAGAGATCAGCTCAAATTGTTTTTTATCTTTTTCCAGTTGCAGGTTATACTCATATTCTTTCGTGAAATCAAAAAAAGCACCGATATATCCTATGAATTCTCCTGTTGGCAGAAAGCGCGGAATTGCCGTCTCTTTAAGAAAACGATACGCTCCAATTTTATTTTTTATGAGAAATTCCTGTTCAACTGGCAAATGATCTTTTACTTTATCATACCAAATCTGGTAGTTGTTAATGCTATAATCAGGATGCATTAATGATTCAAATTCTTTTATATCAATTTCTTCAAGACCTTTACCAAAAAATTTTTTTGTGCTCTCATTTGAATATATGACTTTATTATTATGGTCAGACACCCACAACATTACCGGCATGGATTCAGTGATGTTTTTAAATCGGTTTTCCGTTTCTTCCATGGCCGATTTGTAGAGTTCGTTTTGGGTGATGTCCAGAATTTTTCCAGTAATCACTTCATCATCAAGATAGGGGTCTGTTTTTTTCTTTATTTCTTCTTCCAGCCAGAGTTTTCTTTTGGTTATTAAATTTTTTACCTGATAACGAAAACGAACCTCGCCTTTCACTTCAAGCTCTTCTATAGCTTTTTCGTATTCGTCCAGTGAGCCAATAAGCACGCAATTTTTTTTCTCTTCAAACGGGTTTTCAACTTTCGAGGGGTTGAATCCAAAAAAGGTAGGCCAGCGGCTCGTAAAGAAATTATTTTCTTTCTTGTTTTTATAAATTATGTAGTGGACGGCTTCTGTAGATTCAAGAAAATTACTTAGCCGATAAAAGTTTTCGTATGATTTTTGTTGCAGCTCATTAAGTTCCGTTATATCGGTACCGTAGAAGTTTATTTTTTCTCCTTCAGAAGTTTGCTTATAGTTGAACAGGAAAAATCTTCCACTCCAGATGAATTCTATTTGTCCGGTTGCAGCTATTCTTTTTCTTAATGACTTGAAGAAGGCAGGAGGGTCGTATTTTTTTTTATTGTACTCAATTTCTCCAAGAACTTGTGCTGCGGGATTCATGTATTCTATGCTACCCTCTTTATCTATGCGAAAAACGGGATTGGGGTTTTCAAAGGGGAATTGCGCCATGATATCTCTTTCGGAGATACTTTTTTCAGCTATTATTTCCAGCTTTTTATTTGATTCAAGCAGTTTTGCGTTTACTCTTTCATAGTCTTCATTGGCGATGTTGGAGGCATGCTCAAGCATCTTAATATCCCTTTCATAACTATAAAAATAGTTGCTGACTTTTTCACAAAGCGTGCTGAATTGTTGCTGTAATTCCGGTGGAAGTCCATTTTCTTCTTTTACTAAGCGCGCTAATACCGGATGAATCATAATCAGATTTCGTCAAATAAGGTAACAACAACAGTTTGATTGTGTAGTTGGCAGGCGTTTGCAGGGATGAAAAATCTTGAAAATTCACCATAGGAATAAAATCCGGCCAACAAAGTTTCCGGAGATAAACTTTTTCTCATAGCATTGATTTCATTGTCAGACATTGCTCCCAAAACAAGCTTTCTTCCAATACAATTAACCGTTAATGCAAAAACTCCATTTTCTATCTGTGACTGGGCTTCTTCTCCTGCCATTCCTGCATTGTTGATGATTTGTTCAGTATTTGTTCGCATGAGTCTTACCCTGGCTCCTTTTGGGATATTGCCGGCAAAAGTCATAGAGCCCTCTTTTTCATTCACCGATAATATTGTTCTTACTAAAGGTACGTCAGTATCATCAGAAAGTATAGCCAGCGGGAAAAAAAGTGCGGAAGAGGGTAATTGTTTTGCAAATTCACCCAGATATCTTTTATATAGTTCCAGCGCATTTTCTCCGTCAACGGTATACAATTTATTTTTTTCGGATTCAGTTATGATTCTTTCAGGCCCAAAAAATGACCAGCCACTTTTTACACCGGAGCTGACGCGTATATGATCTCCGTAAAATCCTACTAAAACCACATTTCCTTCTTGAGGTTTTGTGGCACAACCCACTGCCGTGCTTTGAAATCTGTCTCCGTCTCCTGCCATTCCTCCGGTGATTAAGATTTCTTCGCCTACAATTTTGGTAATTCCTCTGATCAGGTCTTCTCCATTCACTAAGCTTCCGCAGGAAATAGCCAGAATGTATCGTAAATTTTCTTTGGGAAGTGCTTCTGCCAGGGCTTCCCCCAGCGCTGTTGAATCAGAGAAATTGTGAATGTTATTTTCAACCACCTCAAGGGGCGTATGTTCAAAATGTAAAGCGATTCCCACCAGAGTACCTTCATTAGACTGCCCGTTATAAATTTCTCCTGCGGTAGACAGAACGGGCATAATGGCTTTGCTAAATTTTTGACGCAGCGCATCCAATACAGAATCATTCAGTACCAGGGATTTATCACCCATGACCAGGATGAGCTGATAATTTTCAGGTGAATTTTTTAGCTTGTCGAACCCTTCCCAGGAGTTGTTTTTGAATATTATTTGATCGGCAATCATTAACTGATAATTTGGTTAGGAATACGGATACTACCAATGTCACTCTAATGATGGCCAGACAGGGTATGGACATTTCAGGAGTATTTACATCGTAATATTCTTATCCTAAGATAGTAAAATAACCATGTAAAGGTCGGTTTAGTTTATAAGAACAAGGGAGCAGACTGTATAAAATAAGTAATTACACTTAGTGTCAATAAGTGCAAACTGATGTGTTATTTGTAAAATTGCAACATTTTGAGTAACAGCTTTTTCTCTTCAAATGGTTTTGTAAGGTAATCGGTTAGCCCGTTTTTAAGGTAATATTCCAATTCTTCTTTCACGGCATTTGCGGTAATGGCAATGATGGGGATTTCTCTATTCAGCTTTTGTCTAATGAGCTGAGTGGCCTCAAGTCCATCCATTTCAGGCATCTGGATATCCATTAAAATCATGTCGTATGGGTTACCCAGTGCTTTTTCTACAGCGATTCTTCCGTTTTCAGCGAAATCGTATGCAATCTTATTTTTTTCAAGAATAAATTTTATTAATAAACGATTGAATTCATTATCCTCTGCCACGAGCAGATTGATTTTCTGCAATTTTGAAATATCTAGGGGAGCATCATTGGCAGGCGTAAGATCTTTTTTTGAATGTATGGCCTTAAGTGGTATAGAGATATTTACAGTAGTTCCCTGATTTTTTTTAGACTGGATATTAATTCGTCCATGCATCAGCTTAACCAGTTCGTTGGTAATAGATAAGCCTAGCCCGCTGCCGCCGAATTTTCTATGAAAACTTTCATCTTCCTGCACAAACTCTTCAAAAATTTTCTTTTTCATCTCTTCACTCATGCCTACACCGGTGTCTGAACAGTTGAAAATCATGCGTGCCTGTTCTTCATTATTTCTCTCTATATGGAAGCTGATGGCTACTTTTCCTTTTTCGGTAAATTTAATGGCATTGCTGATAATATTCGACATGACCTGACGAATTCGGGTGGGGTCTGCTATGAAAGCCTGGTTTTCGGTATTATTTTTATCCAGCGTGAATTCAATTTGTTTTTTTGAAGCCTGGTTTTGAAACAGTTCAAATACCTGTTGCATTAATCGTTCTGGATCGAAAACTACTTCGTCTATTGTAAGTTTCCCTTCTTCAATTTTTGAAAGATCGAGTACGTCATTGATGATACTCATGAGTGCTTTTGACGATTCCGAAATCATTTTTATTAGCACAGACTGTTCCGGCCGAAGATCTGATAAAGCCAGTTGTTCGCTCAATCCCATAATGGCATGCATGGGGGTTCTGATTTCATGACTCACATTGGCGAGGAAACGTCGTTTTGTTTTTACAGAAGATTCGGCAAGTTGTTTGGCATTTTCAAGTGCCAGTTCAGCCAATTTTCTTTTCGTAACATTATAGGCGGCACCCGAATAGCGGATCGGGTTGCCATTTTCATCAAATTTACAGAGGCCACTTGCGCTGATCCAAACCTCTTCATTATTCAGATTAATAATTCTGAATTCAATATTAAAAGAGATGTTTTTATTTTCTTTCTGCAGGCGAATCAAATCTTCAATTTGGCGAAGATCATCTTTTTGAATATGATTTTGCCAGAAGCCGAGGGTTGTCGGAATAATGCTGGAATGACTATAATTCAATATTCCGGCCATTTGTGTAGAGAATAAGAACTTTTGATTTGGAATATCGTATTCCCAGAATCCTGCCCCGGAAACCACCATGGCATTGAACCATCTCTCCTCACTTTCTTTCAGCATGATTTCCATCATTTTTCGTTCCTGAATAGAAGTAGAAAACCCGACTGCTTTGGATGGAATATTATGAATGTTTTTTTCAATAACAGCTCCATTGATGCTAAACCATTCATATTGGTTCGTATCCGTTCGCTTAAATCGATAATCTATATATATTTTAGGTATTTCTCCTTTAAAATGTTTTTCAAATACGGTTTGCATCATTTCAACATCATCCGGATGTACGAGATTGATCAATTCATCATAAGGGATAGCTGATACTTCTTGGGTGAGGGGCAGTCCATGTAGTTTTTTGAATTCTTGTGTACCATAGATCGTATTGTTAATAAGATCCCATTCCCAAATAGCAGCACCTGTTGCCTCCATCGATTGTCTGTATCGGTTTTCAGATGCTTGCAATTTTAGCTGTGATTCTTTTATCGGGCTGATATCAATAGCAATGCCGATAATTTTTTTGGGTTTAAGATCGCTTTTACGTTCACTTACCACCGCTCGCATTTGCATCCATATAAAATGTCCGCTTTTATGCTTAATTCTATACTCACTTTGAAATGTATCGTTTTCGCTTTTCAGGAAAGCAGCAAAGTCAGAAAAGGTTTGCTCATCCTTGTCTTCGTAAATCAGAAAAATATTTTCCTTAAAAAGATTTCCGATTTCATCCTCATTATAACCAGTCATTTGGTAGAGAAAGTCTGAATAGAATACTTCTCCTGTTTCCAGGTTTAGTTCCCAGGTTGCGGCAGCAATTCCTTTAAGTGCCAGTTCCAGACGGATATTGCTTTCTTCTAGTTTAAGTTGATTATCTTTTCTTTCCGTAATATCCTCTTCGATAGCGAAAAAATGCTCTATTTCACCTTTATTGTTAAAAAGTGGTTGTCCTTTGATTTCAATCCAATAGGGTGTGCCATCTTTTTTATAATTGAGCAGTTCTGCTTGAAAAGGTTTTCGGTCAAGAATATTTTGTCGGATACCTGCGATTACTGTCTTGTCAGAGCCTTTACCCTGCAGTAGTTTGCCCGGTTTTTTTCCAATACATTCCTCCAGGGAATAGCCGCTAATTTCACAAAATGATTTATTCACCCATTCTATTTCCTGCTGAGGGTTGGTAATGATAATCATGGATTTTGTGTTTTCCATAATTTCATTATGTAACTGTAGTTTATTTCTTTCTTCAATTTTCGTTATAATATTTCTGCAGATGCAGATCATTCCTCCATCTTCCAGCAGGGTAAGCGAAATTTCCTGATAGACAGGGGCTCCTGATTTACTTTTGCCAACAGTTTCGCCTCTCCATTTTTTATGGAGTGTGAGCAGTGGAAAAATATCTTTATTGATCCTTTGCTTTTCATCTTCATTATAGATATATTGCCAGCTTTTACCGATAAGCTCTTCTGCTTTTTCGTAGCCAAACATGGCGAGATGTTCATGGTTCAGGTAATAGTATTTCCCTTCGGCATCCAGCAGGGCGATGCCATCCATAGATGTATCCAGTGCAATTTTTAGATGATTGTATTGTTGTTGGACAGAATCGGATGTTAACATAAATAGATCGATAATGCAAATTAATGCATACCCGGGTGCATCGTTTAATCTTACAATGTACGAAAAAGTATCTGATCGATAAAAATCTAATATTAACATAATTGGATCCGGATTTGCTTTAAGAACAAATAATTTGGGAATCCTATCGATATTATACTCTTTATTATATATAAGTTTGCACATTCAGGGTTACTTATTCGAAGGGTTTATTGATTTGCTTATGTTACAGAATGTTTCGTCTCTACTTGTTAAGTTTCTCGGTGCTTTTATATCATATGGGCTTACCATTTATATTTCAAAATATTTTGGCAATGAAATATTAGGGTATTTTAGTTTTTTTCTTTCATATTCACTGATCTACACACTGATTATGAAATTTGGCATGGAGATGTTTCTTATGAAATGGGTGAGTACTTTTACGGCAAAAGGCGAGGATGGCAAAGCCCGTTATTTATACATCAAAATTCTGACATACCATTTGATCGTAGGTTCACTGATTACAATTCTGGGAATAATTTCTACTCCATTTATCTTTACAAATCTTTTCCCCAAATATGCGAATGTTCGGTTTTTTCAGATTGCACTGAGTTCTGTTTTTTTTGTTAATTTATTCGCTATGAACTACGAATTTATTCGTGGTAAACAGAGAGTAGCTGCGTATACATTTTACTATACAACTTCTATTTTTTTGATAATTCTTTTGATTCACTTGTTCAATGATTTTTTACATATTCAAAATCACATATCATTAGAAACAAGTTATCTGATAGCGGCTGTTATCAGTTGTATGATTTCTTTTATACATGTTTGGGTACTTATGGGTAAGACACATTCTGTAAAAGTCCAAAGTTTTACCTGGGGGTTTATTTTGCGAAACTCCTTTCCTTTTTTTTCTAACAATGCCATTTTTATTCTTATTGGCACAACAGATATATTTATTTTAAGTAATTACGTGCAGCCCGGAGTTATTGGTGAATATTCATTGCTGCTAAAGTTTGGGACATTTATTTCATTTCCTCTGGTTGTGCTTAGTGGAAATTTTGCTCCTAAAATTCTTCACCTTAAAGGGATAGATTCTTTGAATTTGGAAATAGCTAAATTGACAAGAATTATTTTTATAGGTTCTCTGTTGCTATTTATTTCAGCTTTACTACTGCTACCATATGTTATGAAGTACTTAAATATGCAGATAGAACACGGATTATGGATTTTTTTTATGATAGGTTTTGGTTATTTGTTCAGTTCATTATGCGCCATGAATGAGGTGAGTCTGCTTATGCTTGGTCAGGAAAAGTTGTATCAAAAGATAATGCTAACGGCGCTTTTATTAAATTTTGTGCTTAATTTGCTGCTGATTCCATATTTCAAACAATATGGGGCTGCAGCTTCTACTATGGTTACATTAATTTTTTGGAACGTACTGGCTGTGTATTTCGCGCGAAAAAAATTACAGTTATCAACAAGTATAATTTATTAATATATGATCGACAATGGCGTTGTGGAAATCCAATTAAATAAAGTTTTTAAAAATACTTTAAATTTCTTTTTTCTTCGTTTGAGGTTAATGGCAGTATTCTTTAGTTTGTTGTTTTTTTTTAACTGCATTATTTTATTTTATTCAAAGGAAAACTTATACAATAGACTATTACATTAGCTCCGATTATATCAGTGGTCAAAAAATAGATCTGATACTGACTGATATAAAGCAGATGGTAAAAGAATCAAAATATGCATTCTTGTCTGATATGTTAAAGGTTCCTGTAGCCGACTTAAAAAAAATCAAATCCATAAAAGTTGATGTAGAAAGCCCTGAATATATGTTGTCCTCTAACGTAAACCCCTCACCAGGGTTTTATTTTAACGAGACTAATACACAAATTCAAATTTATCTAAATGATTCTATAGATGTTAAGAGGTTAACAAATGCATTGAATGATTATATAGCAGGATCTTCTTATTTTCAAAAGATCAAAAAAAATGAAGAACTGGTTATAGAAATGGTCAATGATAATTTAGAAAAACAAAAGCTAGTTCTGGATTCCATTAATAAAATTAATTTATCCAAATTCCAGAATCCAAGCGGAAATATCATTTTTGCCAATGATATCTCCGGAATTAAAAGTAATATTTATGCAATTGAAGAACGGCTGATTAATAATAAGAGAGAACTGGCCCGTATACAGACTCCTGTAAATTTCGTAAACTATCCCACATTAAATAAATATACCCTTAAAGAGTCTTTACTGCTTGGGCTGTTGAAGTCTTTCATACTGTTGACTGTGCTTTTTGCTGCAGGGTATTTTTGGAAGAAGATCAGGGCAGCTTACAAGCTTTTCAGAGATGCTGAATAAATTGCTAAATTTATTAAGTGAGTTTATCCAGAATCTTATATTCAATTAATCAAAGGCGTGTACTTGATGTCTTGTTAGTTGTTATTTTCATTAGCGCATCTTTCGATACTTTATTAAATATAAAAATCGGAGGTTTCTCTATTCGTATATGTACGCTGATAATGCTTATGTTTTCGGCTATTATTCTCTTTATGAAAATTATATCCGGTAAAAGTATTGATATTAAATTCCTGGGATTTTGGTCTTTTTTAATTTGGTTTATTTTTTTGGTTTCTTTTATTCCTAACAGCATACTCATAACGAGAGGAATCGGTTATCTTGTCTGGCTGGCAATCTTTGTAGTGTTTGCCATTGCGCTGGCAATGTATGTCAAGGATCTGGATCATTTCCGGAAATTACTTTATATCTATATTAATTCATTTACAATTATAAGTATTGCAGGTATTGTACAATGGTTATTAACGCTGATGGGGTTCGATGTTCTTATTAACTATTATTTCAGAAGTGGGATCCCGAGGTTGCATGGGTTCAGTTATGAGCCTTCGTACTTTTCAACTTATCTTTTTATCCCTTGGGTATTTCATTTTCTTCTTTATTTTAGTAACCTTTCTGAGGTTAAGCAAAAGGTATATAATCGATATGCACTTGCAATTTTGACGATGGTGATGTTTCTGTCTTTTTCCAGAATGGGAATCTTACTCATTATATTAATTATTGCTGCAAAAGCTTTTTTAATTTTACGCGCTGCGGCCATAAAAAAGACCATTTTTCTATTTGAATTGCGTTTTATTTCAATGGCGTGGACATTTTTTATTATTTCATCCCTTCTGGCGCTTGTTAATTTGAAGAAATTTTTATCCGTCTTTGAAGGATTGCCCATCCTCTCTAAATACAGTCATTCGGCTACTATTCGGATTGACGATTTTATAAATACATGGAATATTTTCATCGATTCTCCTTTTATTGGATATAGTTTAGGAGGAATAGCCCCAGCCATTGCAAAATATAAAGGCCATATTGAAATTACACAGGAATTGGTAAAGAAAACAGAAGGCATGTGTATTTTTCTTGAGGTACTTGCTGCATCAGGTATTATTGGATTTTTGTTTTTTGCAGTTTTTTTTACAAAATTTATATGGTCTACAAAAATTTTAAAGCAGTTGTCTGTAAAGAAATCATCCGACTCAATCTATCTATGGATATCCGTTCATCGATTGTTGATAATTGCCTGGCTTTTTCAATTATTGTTATTATGCTTAAACCAGAATATTCTCAGAAATTATGTTTGGGTGCATATAGCTATACTTAATCTCTCATTTTTTGTCATAAAAGATCACCTTAAAAAAAATGAATGCAGGTCTACTATATAGATTTCAAAATACCTTTCTCAATGAACAATGGAAGTCAATTTTGATATATCTGTATGTTTTTTTTCTCCCTGTCTGCGACTGGTTGCCTGTTAAGATTAATAGTTTTCTTATCATAATCATAAGTCTGATATGGTTAACTGAACAAGTCAGGGTTTTTAGAGGTTGGCGGATTATATTCTCTTTTGAATTTTTTCTGCTATCAGCTATCTTCCTTCTTCAATTGCTTAGTTTTTTTCATGGTGGTTCAAGCCAGGATATAGAACATAACCTACTTGTCAAATTGCCTTTTTTTATATTTCCGTTAGTCTGGGGGCATTTCCATAAAAACATTTCATTTCATTCCATTATGAAATATTTTGTTTTGGGTACGCTGCTGGCCTGTATTTGTTCATTCAGATTTTTATGTTCCTCCTCCTATTCTATATCAGATATTTTGGATTACACTACATATGAATCATATCTTGTTCTTCACAGGCCTTATTTTGGAATTTATCTGGTTCTTTCAATAGTTCTTTTGATGTATAACATCAGGTCTTTATGGTCTTATCTGCTTTTGATTTTTTTTCTTTTGTTTTTATTTCTGATACAATCTAAAATGTCCTGGTTTGCTTTTATATTGATTTTACTGATTCATTTTGCTTTTCATCCTAAAAGAAAAATCCGGACAATACTATCTACGTTGACTATCATTTTATGTTTAGCATCTGTATTCTCGGCTGCCATTTACTATGCTCAAAAACAGGATAAGTTGGGCCAATCCTCAGGATTTGAACGATTTTTTATTCTCAGTGTCAATACCAGACTTGTGCACTTTGATTGTGCCTGGGATATTCTAAAAAGCGATCCTCTTTTTGGTGCAGGTGCCGGCCATTCAGTCAGATTAATGAAACATTGTTATGATATCTATCCTTCATACCGGCCTGCATTTAACCAATCCGGAAAGTATTTTAATGCACATAATGAGTTTCTTGAAGAAGGAATACGTCATGGTGTACTGGGCTTGATGATTTATGCTGTTTGCTTTTTTTTCTTTTTCAGGCAGTCAGTGCGGCATCGTAATAAGATATATTTGCAGTTCCTTGTAATAGTTATCGTTGCTTCTGCTACAGAGTCTTTATTTTCCCGTGCTCAGGGAGTTCTTCTCATTGCTTTTTTTAATACCCTTTTTTATATAAATCCGTCAATAGGTTCAAAGGCTGATACACATAAGTAAATAATAGACTTTCCATAAGATCTGATTGTTTTTAGCATAGTGCTGCAGTTGTATTTTCATTATCTTGCATTAATTCTTTTAATATTCATATTTTTTAGTCTATACGCTAATGTCATGTTTAGAAAAAAAGAAAATTGCACTTGTACACGAGTGGTATGATACATACGGCGGATCGGAGCGTGTAGTGGAACAGATGCTGGAGGTTTTCCCCCATGCTGATTTATTTGCTTTGGTGGATTTTATTCCCGACCAAAAAAGATCTTTTATCAAGAACAAGAATGTTACTACTACATTTATACAGCATTTACCCTTTTCCCGGAAATATTTCAGAAATTATCTGCCCTTATTCCCCTACGCAATTGAACAGCTCGATCTTAGTGCGTATGATATCATCATATCCTCATCGCATGCCGTAGCTAAAGGGGTGCTTACAAGCGGAGAGCAGCTACATATTTGTTATTGCCATTCGCCTATGAGGTATGCATGGGATCTCTATCATCAGTATATACAGGATAACGGACTAAAAAAGGGGATTAAAGGTTTTTTTGTTAAGTGGGCGCTTCATAAAATCAGAGTATGGGATCAGTCGGGTGCTAACAGGGTAGACAAGTATATTGCCAATTCAAACTACATCGCCCGCAGGATAAATAAGATCTATGCAAGAGATGCTTTTGTAATATATCCTCCGGCAGATACGATTACATTTACTCCCTCATCCATTCGGGGAGATTACTATTTCGCTGCTGCCCGTATGGTGCCCTATAAAAAACTGGATCTTATTGCGGAAGCCTTCAGTAAAATGCCTGATAAAAAACTGATCATTGCCGGCAATGGCGATCAGCTAGATATAATCAGGTCAAAATCACGCGGAAACGTGGTTATAAAAAACAGATTGACGCACGATGAGTTTATAAAACATATGCAGGAAGCCCGGGCATTTGTATATGCAGCTGATGAAGATTTTGGTATTGTTATGGCAGAAGCACAAGCAGCGGGTGTTCCGGTGATTGCATACAGAAAAGGCGGAGCTTCTGATATTATTTTAGATGAGCAAACCGGCTTGCTTTTTGATGAACAGACACCGGATGCACTCATTCATGCGGTAGCTAAATTTGAGACATTATCTTTTGATACTGCCTTTATTAGTGAACATGCCCGTCAATTTTCAGCTTCCTCTTTTCAGGAAAAATTAAGATCTTATGTAGAGGAATCTTGCCGGGAGTTTTATAAATTGTCCTGTTAATTTGTCTTTCAAGTAAAATTTACCTTTATCATTCTTCCTGACGGTATATTATCCAATCCTATTGAGTACCTGAAAGGGGTAGGGCCTCAGCGCGCAGACTTGCTTAAAAAAGAACTTCAGATTTTTAGTTTCGGCGATCTGTTACAGCATATTCCTTTTCGGCATATTGACAAAAGTAAGCGGACACGAATAAACGAAATCAATACACAGACAGATACGGTATTGGTGCATGGACGGTTGTCCAATATTCAACTGGTTGGCAAATATGCTGCCAAGAGGCTGACGGCCATACTTACAGATGAGACAGGAATACTTGAGCTAGCCTGGTTTCAGGGTGTTCCTTGGGTGCAGAAAAGATTGAAGGAAGGTCAGCAGTACGTAGTTTTTGGGAAAGTCAGTTTTTTTATGGGTCAGCCCCAGATTGTGCACCCGGAAATAGATGTGCTGACCTTGGAGACAGGGCTGGCGCCCGGATGGGAGCCTGTATATCCTTCAACAGAAAAATTAACAGCTAAGGGTTTGAATGGGAGAGCGCTAGGTAAGCTTACAGCTGCCCTTTTGCAGCAGGTTCGTCCGGCAGATTTACCTGAGAATCTGCCCGAATATATTTTAATTCAAAAAAAATTTCCTTCCAGATTTGAAGCCTATCAAAACGTGCATTTCCCTGATAACATGGAAGCGTATGAACGAGCGCTCTGTCGTTTGAAGTTTGAGGAGTTGTTTTTTGCACAAATGAGGCTTGCTTTA
>JBKDRQ010000119.1:0-2615 GCA_046341135.1 Bacteroidota bacterium | reverse complement strand
CAAATTGCTTTCGAATTCGTTGTTCCCTGCTATATCAATGCAGGAAAATTGATTTATCAATATCGGATAAAAGAAATGAATTCTGAATGGATTACGGTACAGCCCAACAACAGAAAAATCAATCTTGTTCAGTTGCCCTATCATCCTGTATGGGTTGAAATAAGAGCCGCATTTAATACTGAGAGTCTTGAACATGCGCCGATAACTTCTGTTCGTATTGAAAGACAACTTCCTTTTTGGAGAAAACCATTTGTAATGATTGGTGAAGCACTCTTATTACTGATTGTGTTGTTTGGTGGTATTCGCTATTTTCTTAAAAGAAGACTACGCGAAAAATACAAAGAGGTGGAAATGAAAGAGTCAATCTATAAAGAGCGGGAACGCATTTCCAGAGATTTGCATGATCATCTGGGAGCGTATGCAGCAGCGATAAAAAGCAATATCGTACAGGCAGAAAAAGAAATGAAAAGTATAGCTCCCTTTCAGCAGCTTAAAGAAAATGCGGAAGAGATGGTAAACGCATTGAGAGAAACCATCTGGACATTGGAACATGAACATATCAGCATCACCAATATCAGCGATCGCTTAAAAAACAGCGTTAACCGTATCAGCAATAATTACCCCGACTTCCATATTGAAATTAAAGAAGATATCGTTAAGGATCATATCCTAAGTCCAACGGAAAGTATTCAGCTTGTACGCATAATTCAGGAGGGACTAACAAATGCACTCAAACACTCTGAAGGAACGAACATAACCATTCATATTCAATCATCTGATACGATACGTATTAGCATAACAGATAACGGGAAAGGGATAGTGGGTGAAACGACAAATCAGCAGTATGGCATCAGAAACATGAAAGAGCGTGCAAAAGAAGCTGGGTTTATGTTGGAAATACTAAGCAATGAAACAGGAACAGTAATAGAGATAAAGAAAATCCCTTCAAGTGCTTCTTAAAAGCGAATAAAGAATTATTCATTATTCATTAATCCCAGTTTCTCTGCCGCTACCTGTGCCGCCACTTGTCCGGCATCTTTCTTATTATATGCCTTACCTTCTGATATCAGTTCCCCATCTATGACTACGCCTACCGTAAACAAACGTCTGCCGTTTTCGATACGTTCATCGAGTGTATCAAAAGAAAGGGTTTTGCTATTTTTATTCACCCAGCCATAGAGTTTGTTTTTGTGATTGATCTCCAATGCTTCCAAATCATCCATATACAAATGGGGAATAACTATATTTCTGGTAATCCATTTTTTCGTTCTGTCATATCCCAGATCAAGATAGATGGCGCCAAGCAAAGCCTCCAGGGTATTCCCAAAAATTTGTGAAATCCGCAAGCCGTTGTCTCCCTTATTATACAGCGTGATTTTTTTCAGTCCCATCTTCAACGCAATATCATTCAGGGTGGCACGATTCACCATCTTGCTGCGCATCTCCGTAAGAAAGCCTTCTCCTTTGTATGGATATTTTTTAAACAGATAATCAGCAACTGCTGCGCTCAACACGGCATCACCCAAAAATTCAAGTCGCTCATTGTTTTGATCATTTCCTTCCTTAACGGAACGATGACTTAAAGCAGTCTTGTATAATTGGAGATTACCGGGACGAAAGCCCAGCAGATTACGAAGCTGTCGCTCAAAAGGCGCTTTGGTGAAGATATGTAGGAGCCATTTTCTCATCCGTACATTTTCGGTGGAAAGCAGTCGGTAAAAAACAGTGTTATTTCAAATTTAATTAAAACAGAGAAGAAAAAGTTGCTTATGTAATAAGTCTTTTCTGAAATTAACCCTCAAACTTCTTCACAATAACAGACGCATTATGTCCGCCGAATCCAAAGGTGTTGCTTAAAGCTGCACGGACTGTCTTTTGTTGCGCCTGATTGAAAGTAAAGTTCAGTTTATTATCCAGCTCAGGATCATCTGTGAAGTGATTGATAGTCGGAGGTACCAAATTATGTTTTACACTCATCACACAGGCAATGGCCTCGAGTGCTCCTGCCGCACCCAGACAGTGGCCGGTCATAGATTTTGTTGAACTGATGTTCAGGTTATAGGCATGCTCTCCAAAAACATTGAGAATCGCTTTGGTTTCGGCAATATCTCCCAATGGTGTAGAAGTGCCATGGACGTTGATATAATCAATATCTGTAGGTTGAAGACCCGCATCTTTCAATGCTGCTTTCATTACATTATTCGCTCCTAATCCTTCAGGATGTGGTGCCGTAATATGGTGTGCATCGGCAGTAGCTCCGCCGCCTGCTATTTCACAGTAAATGGTAGCGCCGCGTTTCAACGCGTGTTCCAGTTCTTCGAGTATCAGCACGCCTGATCCTTCTCCCATTACAAAACCATCGCGGTCTTTGTCGAAAGGACGGCTGGCCGTTTTAGGATCATCATTTCTTTCGCTTAATGCTTTCATCGCATTGAATCCGCCTACGCCCGCTGCACTCACCACCGCCTCACTTCCTCCAGTTAATATAATATCTGCCTTCCCTAAACGAATCACGTCAAAAGCATCAATGATGGCATTGGTAGAAGAAGCACAAGCAGACACAACGGCGAAATTTGGACCTCTGAACCCGTGCCTCATAGAAATATGGCCTGCTG